>NZ_FYDU01000011.1:0-233005 GCF_900187575.1 Pseudomonas sp. Irchel 3A5
TTAAGAGCTTTCGTCTCAACCGAGGCGCGCATTCTACAGCAGCCTCTGTATCTGTCAAGCGGTTATTTTAAGAAGTTTTCAAAGTTTCCTTTGCAACTTCAACCACTTGCGCTTCGATCAACATCACGTTGCTCGTTAGCGGGAGGCGAATTCTACAGCGTTACAACCTGCTGTCAACTGCCTTTTTTCACCGCTTTCGATCAACTTCATCGAAGCCTCTTCTGCGCCAACTGAATCGTCCAACTCATTGATTATCAAGGAGTTTTTCGTTCTGCCTGCGCCAGAAGAGGTGCGAATTATAGAGAGATCTGAGAGGCCGTCAACCCCTTATTTACGCTTTTGTGGGAACTTTTGGCTTTCTACCTATGAGACGCGGGATTCGCCCCGCAATCATTGGGATACGAAGAGCAAGCAACCCCAGCCCTATCACCGCATATAAGGACCACTCCTTCAAATCCGCCCGCACAATCCAGAACATATGCAGCAGGCCTAATCCCAAAATCACGTATATAAGCCGGTGTAGCTTCTTCCAGCGACTGCCCAGCCGCCGCTGACTGTAGCGGTTGGATGTCACCGCCAGCACCAGCAGCCCTATAAAAGCCAGGCTGCCGACAATGATGTAAGGCCGCTTCACCAGCTCAACGCCTAACTGCGACCAATCCAGCCCCAGTATGAAGACCGCGTATGCACTCATGTGCATGAAGACATAAGCGAAGCACCACAGACCCAACTGACGCCTGACGACGATCCAGCCCGCCCACCCCGTCAGTTTCTGCAGTGGCGTCATTGCCAGCGTAATCAGTAGCAGTATCAGAGTCCCCAGACCGAGCCTGTCGACAAGCACCTTCCCGGGATCAGGCCCCAGTGCAAAGATCCATGCCTGATACAACCAGAGCACCGGGGCAACACAGGCAGCCAAAAAAACGCCGAAGCGCCAGAACGGGTAACGCATCAATAATTCTTCCGCAAATCCAGGCCTGTGTATAAGGAGGCAACCTCCTCCCCGTACCCGTTGAACATTTCGGTTTGCCGCACATTGGGACTAAACAACCCGCTCGGCAACCTGCGCTCATGTGCCTGCGTCCAACGGGGGTGATCGACCGTCGGGTTCACGTTGGCATAAAAGCCATATTCGTTAGCGGCGATACTTTGCCAGGTCGTCTTGGGCTGCTCGCTGACCAGGCTGATTCTCACAATGGACTTCACGCTTTTAAAGCCGTACTTCCATGGCACCACCAAACGCAGCGGCGCGCCGTTCTGGTTAGGCAGCTCACGCCCATACATACCAACAGCAAGAATCGCCAAAGGATTCATCGCTTCGTCCAGCCTCAGTCCTTCGACATAAGGCCAGTCGATCAGCGCAAAACCCGAACGCTGCCCCGGCATCGTTTTTGGGTCCTGCAAGGTTTCAAAACGGATGTATTTCGCCTTGGCTGTAGGTTCGACCTGCTTGAGCAATGCGGAGATAGGAAAACCAATCCAGGGAATGACCATGGACCAGGCCTCCACACAGCGCAGTCGATAAATGCGCTCTTCCAACTGATAAGGCTTCATGAAGTCTTCGAGTGCATAGCGACCCGGCTTACCGACCTCGCCATCGATGACCACAGTCCATGGCTCGGTTTTCAGCGATCCGGCATTCTGCGCCGGATCCCCCTTGTCGGTGCCGAACTCATAGAAGTTGTTGTAGTGCGTCGCATCCTTGTAGGGGGTGATCGCCTCCCCCTTGACGTTGACCGCCTGCCACTTGGTGTCGGGAAGCTTCTCGGCAAACCAGCCGGGAGCCTTGCCAGGCTCAACATCCGGATAAAGAGAAGGATCAGCAGCGCTCGCCCAACGTGGCATGGCACTGACGGCCAACCCGGCGAGCGAAGCCCCCAAGAGGCCACGGCGAGAGAGATAGATAGATTCGGGGGTGACGTCCGACTCTTTGCAAGCGGACGCTGACGGAATTTTGATTAGCATGATGACTCCACAATCCAGAGGAACTGATGCACCAATAGACTGTGGAGTATGGGGGAAATTACATCATTCGGCCGACTTGTGGCGACGAAGACGTAACAAATACTGAATCGGGCCAGATGCTGCATAAGCGAGGAAAATCAGCAGCAGAATGCGCGGCGGGTCG
Source organism: Pseudomonas sp. Irchel 3A5 (assembly GCF_900187575.1). Classification (NCBI taxonomy): domain Bacteria; kingdom Pseudomonadati; phylum Pseudomonadota; class Gammaproteobacteria; order Pseudomonadales; family Pseudomonadaceae; genus Pseudomonas; species Pseudomonas sp. Irchel 3A5. Next base: position 2,129 of record NZ_FYDU01000011.1, read on the forward strand.
CTGAACACGACAGCGAAGACCAGCACGACTGCCAGAATCGCGACAAACGGCACACGCCCTTTCAGATCCAGCTCCTTAAAGCTGTTGTACTTGATATTGCTGACCATCAGCATGCCCGCAGCAGCAACCAACAGCGCAACCAGGAAAGACAGCTTGGAACCCTGAATTCCGTAGTCGCTGAATGCCCACACGGTACCCGCAACAACGCCCGCCGCCGCAGGGCTGGCCAGACCGATAAAGTAGCGCTTGTCAGCCTTGCCAACCATGGTGTTGAAACGCGCAAGACGTAGCGCTGCACCGGCGACATAGATGAAGGCGACCATCCAGCCGACCTTGCCCATGTCTCCCAATGCCCAGCCAAAGGCCAGGAGCGCCGGGGCAACACCGAAAGCGACCATGTCAGACAGAGAGTCGTACTCCGCGCCAAATGCGCTCTGAGTATTGGTCATCCGCGCCACCCGCCCGTCCAGACCGTCAAGCACCATGGCGACGAAGATGGCGATGGCGGCAAAAGCAAAATACTTGCTCGCCCCAGCGGTATCTCCCGCAGCCAAGGCACTCTGTGCGCTCATGGAGCTGATAATGGAATAAAAGCCGGCGAACAGGTTCGCAGTGGTAAACAGATTGGGCAACAGATAGATACCGCGATGCCGGACCTTGCGGCCTTCGGCGTCATGCCCTTCTTCAATGTGCTCATCGATCGGTAGCAGGCTTTCGGCGTCAGAGGCCTTGTTTGGCTCTTCAGGACGTTCGCTCATAGACTTTACCTTGCAACGGTGTGGAAAGTTTCGACAGATGCTTGCGACGAGTGTTCGTCCGCAAACGATGCAGCTTTATACCAGAAGCGTCTGCGCATAACGAAAAAACGCGGCCGATTGGCCGCGTTTTTCTAGCGCAAAACAGCGTCGCGAGGACTTAGTTCTTGGCTTTGTCGACGATTTTGTTGGCACCGATCCACGGCATCATCGAGCGCAGTTGCTCACCGATGATTTCGATACCGTGAGCAGCGTTGTTACGACGCTTGGCGGTCATCGAAGGGTAGCCGGTAGCGCCTTCGCTGATGAACATCTTCGCGTATTCGCCGTCCTGAATACGCTTCAGAGCGTTGCGCATGGCCTGACGGGATTCGGCGTTGATCACTTCAGGACCGGTCACGTACTCGCCGTATTCGGCGTTGTTGGAGATCGAGTAGTTCATGTTGGCGATGCCGCCTTCGTACATGAGATCAACGATCAGCTTCAGTTCGTGCAGGCATTCGAAGTAAGCCATTTCCGGAGCGTAGCCAGCTTCAACCAGCGTCTCGAAACCAGCTTTAACCAGCTCAACAGTACCGCCACACAGAACAGCCTGCTCGCCGAACAGGTCGGTTTCAGTCTCGTCTTTGAATGTGGTTTCGATGATACCGGTACGGCCGCCGCCCACGCCCGAAGCGTAAGACAGTGCGACGTTTTTGGCGTTGCCCGAAGCGTCCTGGTAAACAGCGATCAGGTCAGGGATGCCGCCGCCTTTGACGAATTCAGTGCGAACAGTGTGACCCGGCGCTTTTGGCGCGATCATGATCACGTCCAGATCAGCGCGTGGCACAACCTGGTTGTAGTGAATCGCGAAGCCATGGGAGAAGGCCAGAGTAGCGCCCTTCTTGATGTTCGGCTCAACTTCGTTTTTGTACAGCGCGGACTGGAACTCGTCCGGGGTCAGGATCATGACCAGGTCAGCGGCAGCAACAGCCGAAGCGACGTCAGTCACTTTCAGGCCATGGGCTTCAGCCTTGGCGACAGTAGCCGAACCTTTACGCAGACCAACAGTGACATCAACGCCGGAGTCTTTCAGGTTGCACGCTTGAGCGTGGCCCTGGGAACCGTAACCAATGATGGCAACTTTTTTGCCCTGGATGATCGAAAGGTCGCAGTCTTTGTCGTAATAAACTTTCATGGAATTCCCCTGTTATCGTGGCCTTCAGGCCATTTTGCAAAATGAGATTAGATGCTCAGCACTTTGTCGCCACGGGCAATGCCCGTTACGCCGCTGCGTACTGTTTCCAGGATAGCGGCAGTGCCGATGGCCTGAATGAAGCTGTCCAGCTTGTCGCTCGTACCGGTCAGCTGCACGGTATAAACGCTGGCTGAGACGTCAACGATTTGCCCGCGGAAGATATCCGTGGTGCGCTTGATCTCGGCGCGCTGGGCGCCCGTAGCCTTGACCTTGATGAGCATCAGCTCACGCTCGATGTGAGCGCTCTCCGACAGATCAACCAGTTTGACTACCTCGACCAGCTTGTTGAGGTTTTTGGTGATCTGCTCGATCACCTCATCCTGGCCGACAGTGGTCAGCGTCAGACGCGACAGGGTCGGGTCTTCGGTCGGTGCCACGGTCAGGCTTTCGATGTTGTAGTTGCGCTGCGAAAACAGGCCGACGACGCGAGACAGTGCACCCGGTTCGTTTTCCAGCAAAAGGGAAATGATGTGCCGCATGATTAAGTCCGCTCCGTCTTGCTGAGCCACATATCGCGCATGGAGCCGTCTTTGATCTGCATCGGGTAAACGTGCTCGGTGACGTCAACCTGAATGTCGATGAATACCAGACGGTCCGTCATGGCGAACGCTTCTTCCATCTTCGGCTTCAAATCTTTCAGATCCGTGATCTTCATCCCGACGTGGCCATAAGCTTCGACGAGTTTCACGAAGTCAGGCAGCGACTCCATATAGGAGTGGGAATGACGACCGCTGTAGCTCATGTCCTGCCACTGACGGACCATGCCGAGCACGCCGTTGTTGAGCAGGATGATTTTTACAGGCAGACCGTACTGAAGGCAGGTCGACAGCTCCTGAATGTTCATCTGGATGCTGCCTTCGCCTGTTACACACGCAACGTGCGCTTCAGGGAAGCTCAGCTTGACGCCCATCGCAGCCGGAAAGCCAAAGCCCATCGTGCCCAGACCGCCGGAGTTGATCCAGCGATTCGGTTTATTGAAGCGATAATACTGGGCAGCAAACATCTGGTGCTGACCAACGTCGGACGTAACAAAGGCATCGCCGTTGGTGACTTCGCACAAGGTCTCGATGACTTTCTGCGGCTTGATAACGCTGCCATCGCCCGGGTTGTACGGGAACAGGTCACGATCGCCACGCCACTCGTCAATCTGCTTCCACCAGCTGGCGACCAGCGCCTTGTCGGGCAGCTCGCCGATTTCCTTGAGGGTCGCGACCATTTCAGTCAGAACGCTCTCGACCGGACCCACGATAGGCACATCAGCCTTGATGGTCTTGGAGATGGACGCCGGGTCGATGTCGATGTGAATAATCTTGGCATTCGGGCAGAACTTGGCCGCACCGTTGATGACACGGTCGTCAAAACGCGCGCCAACAGCCAGGATCACGTCAGCGTGGTGCATCGCCAGGTTGGCAGTGTAGCTGCCGTGCATCCCCAGCATGCCGACAAACTGACGGTCCATGCCTGGATAGCAGCCCAGGCCCATCAGGGTATTGGTCACGGGAGCGTTGAGCTTTTGCGCCAACTCAGTCAGCGGCTCGGAGCCATTGCCCATGATCACGCCGCCACCGGCATAAATGATCGGACGCTTGGCTGCCAGCAGCATTTCGACTGCCTTGCGGATCTGACCCGAGTGACCACGGACGGCCGGGCTGTAGGAGCGCAGCTTGGCTTTCTTGGGGAATACGTACTCGAACTTCTCGGCCGGGTTGGTCATATCCTTTGGAATATCGACAACCACGGGGCCGGGACGACCGGACTGCGCCAGATAGAACGCCTTTTTCAGAACTTCAGGGATTTCCGATGGATGCTTGATCATGAAGCTGTGTTTCACGATCGGCCTGGAAATACCGATCATGTCGGTTTCCTGGAATGCATCGGTGCCGACCAGTGTGCTCGCGACCTGACCCGACAGCACGACCATTGGAATCGAATCCATGTAAGCCGTGGCGATACCGGTGATTGCGTTGGTAGCACCTGGACCTGAAGTGACCAGTACCACACCGGCCTTGCCGGTAGCGCGCGCATAGCCGTCAGCCATGTGCGTCGCCGCTTGTTCGTGACGAACAAGAATGTGGTTCACGGCAGGCTCTTTGAACAGGGCGTCGTAAATGTGCAGGAGGGCACCGCCTGGGTACCCGTAGATATGCTTAACGCCTTCGTCACGCAAAAAGCGGACGACCATTTCAGCGCCGGATAAGAGCTCCACGTTGTTCACCTCTAAAACGCCAGAATACCGTCCACAAACGAGGACGGGTCTTAATAGGTTTTACTGCCAAGCAGAGCATGAGCGACGGTGGTCGCCGACTACGTCAGCACTGACTGAGCAAGTATTGGGTAACCCCTGAGTGTTTCGGGGCGTTCCCACCCAGCGCGAGGTAACGCGTTGCGGGTGTAACAGGTCGGCGCGGGTGTGCGCCTCATGATCTACCGAGATGGTCTGCTTCTGGCAGTCCCTTCACAGCGAACTTTGGATTGTTGTGATTCGACTGCCCCAAGTCAAGTCATCCGTGAGCTTTCTTCCAATTAACCGCACCAAAGTGCGCCGAATAAGGTGATGAACACAGCCTTGTGGTAGTTTTCAGGACAAACGTACCTGGAAGGAAGCAGCATGCGTCGCATGATTATCGCCATCATGGTGGCACTGACGCTCGGCACCACTGCCCAAGCGGCTCAGATTTATAAATGGGTCGACGATCAGGGCGTTACCCATTTTGATGCCCAGCCCCCCGCCGGGCGACAAACCCAACAGATTGATATTCAGAAACCGCCCACCCCGCCAGCGCCTGCCAACTCGAAGTCGGCAATAGACGGTGAGGCAGAGCAGCGCGCAGTCGACAGCGTGGTCAAAAAGAAAGTCGCGGAGGAAGAAAGCCGACGCGCCGAGGACTGCAAGCTTCTGCGGACCAACCTTTCCCAGCTACAGAACAACCCTCGTGTGCGGGAGCAGGTCGAGGGTGGACTGAAAAGGCTTTCGGAAGATGAGCGTCAGGGGCGTATTGCCGAAACTCAGAAGGCAATTAGCGATTATTGCCTTTAAACCTGCCGGTCCTGCTGATGACGTGGGACCGGCTTCAGCCGGGAAGGCGGCATTTCTGGCAATAAGAATGCAATGGCTGTTTGGGCCTCTTCCCGGCTAAAGCCGGTCCCACGTCAGTTCGCTGAATCACTGGGCCTGGCTGATCAACCGATCAAACTGCGCAAGCAATTGCTGCAAGGGGCGGGTTTCGCGCTGGCGTGTGGCGTAGACCATCTCGGCCATTTCGAGGATGCCTGAGGCATTCGGCAAAGGCAGGTCATTCTCAAGAATGTGCTTCATTCTTGGCAGGAAGATCCATTGCAGCCATTCCTCGAACTCCAGCGTATCGACACAAAACGGTTCGCCACTGGAGAGTGCTTCTTCACTGGGTGATCGATCACTCCACCAACCCAGTGCCCGCAACTCGCGTTCGATCAGCAGCAAATGCTCGGCCACCTCAGGAAAGCGCTGATCCATCAGGCGCCGACCTTGGCTTTCTGACGAGCCAGGGCTGCACCGGAAGCATCACCCTGCTTCTCACGTGCCTGAGCAATGATTTCCCACAGGCTGGCCTGCAGACTTGGACGCCCATTGGCATAGGTCAGACCACGACGCGCCAGTTGCTCGGCCTGAGCGGAGTCGCCCTGAGCCAGTCGTACTTGTGCCAGTCGATAGATAACCTGCGGCTCCCGAGGTGCAACACGCTGTGCACGTTCAAGGCTCGAAGACGCGCCGTTCAAGTCACCGCCGTTCTGTTGCTGCTGAGCGGTGGTCAGCAATGCCAGAACCGGGCCGTCGAGCTGCTCATCGGCAGACAACCCGCTACCGGAAGACGGAATGCCACTTGGCGCACTGGGCGCGGGCATGTTGTAAGTGTTGCTGGTCACGGGAGCGCTCACCGAGGAAGTATCAATCGGCGGACTGACACTGATCGGGGCCTGCCCGGCCGGGGCAGCATAGGTATCGATGGGTGCGGAACTACCACCCCCGCCACCCGGAATCATGACCACGACGCCAGAGTCCTGCGGCACGGACTGAGCTTGCGCGGGCGCCTGAGCAACGCTTGCCACGGAAGCACCGTTACGCGACACGCGCTCGCCGTTGGAAACCTTCGAACCCGAATCCACCACAGGAATCGAGCCACGTTCTACGCTGGCACAACCATTGAGCAGAGCAACAGCTGTCAACGCTGGTATTAACCACTTGTTCACTTTAGATCCTCTTTGGGGCGCTCAATTAATCTAGTTCAGCCAACCCTTGACCCAATCCATCACTTCCTGGGCCGGAGCCGCAGGCCCACCACAAGCAGCGCCGGGGGCAGGTTCACTGCCGCGAATATACGGCATCTGCACGGCATTCGGGCAACCGGCATCGGATCCCTCACCTGTCGCGGCATTGACCCAGACTTGTACGACGTTATCAGGCTGCGCCATGTCCAGCGGCAACGGATCAGCCTTGCTCATGAAACTGGTCCAGACCTGCAACGCACCGGTTGCACCGGTAAACGGCGTTTTGCCGTTGTCATCGCGACCGAGCCACACGACCGCCAGCAGATCCTGACTGAAACCGGCGAACCAGCTGTCTCGGGAGTCGTTGGTCGTCCCGGACTTGCCGGCAAGATTCAGCGAGCTTGGCAATACGTTGTAAACAGAGCGACCGGTACCTTCGCGCATCACCCGCTGCATCGCATTCTGCAGAAGATAGATCGAGCCCGGATCGAAGCGTTGCTGAATCTGGAACGGATAACGCTTGAGCGGCTCACCTTCGGCAGTCAGCACACTGCGGATGCCGCGCATTGGCGTGTTGAAACCACCGTTGGCGATGGTCTGGAACATCGTCGCGACCTGGATCGGGCTCAATGCACCGGCACCCAGCAGCATCGACGGATAAGCAGGCCAATCAACGTCAACACCCAGCTTGCCGATGGTTTTGAATACGTTTGGCACACCGACTTCCAGGCCGATTTTGGCGCTGGACAGGTTGTAGGAATGCGCCAGCCCCTGGTACAGGAAAATATTACCGTGAGCCTTGTGATCGAAGTTTTGCGGCTTCCAGATCTGACCGTCAGCACCTTTGACCTGGAATGGTTCATCGGCCACCCAACTGGTCAAGGTGTACTTGCTCGGACGCTCAAGGGCAGTCAGGTAAATGGATGGTTTCACCAATGAGCCTATCGGACGCACTGCATCAATGGCACGGTTGAACCCGGCATAACCTGCCTTGCGGCTACCGATCAGCGCCTGGACCTCACCTGTTTCCGGGTTGGTCACGACCATGGCCGCTTCGACGTCATCCACACCCTTACGACCCGCCAGACGCTTGAAAGTCTCGCTCATGGCCGACTCGGACTTCATCTGCAGGATTGGGTCAAAGCTGGTGAAGATGCGCAGGCCTTCTTCGGTCAGGTCTTCGTCGCGATAGTCTTCGCGCAGTTGGCGCTTGACCAGATCAAGGAAGCCCGGGAACGAGCTGTCGGCCAAACTACCGGTCTTGGTCACGCCCAGCGGCATCTTCTTGGCGGCGGCGACTGCTTCAGCCGTGGCCACGCCTTGCTGCTCAAGCAGGTCGAGCACCAGATTACGCCGTTCAAGCGCACGCTCCGGGTTACGACGCGGGTTGTAATAGGAAGGGCCTTTGACCAGACCGACCAACAACGCGACCTGATGCAACTTGAGCTCGGACAGTGGCTGACTGAAGAAATACTGACTGGCAAGGCCAAAGCCGTGTACCGCACGCTGGCCGTCCTGACCGACAAATACCTCGTTGAGGTAAGCCTCAAGGATTTCCTGCTTGCTGTAATGAATCTCCAGCAACACGGCCATCATGGCTTCGGTCAGTTTGCGAGTCAGGCTGCGCTCATTGGTCAGATAGAAGTTCTTGACCAACTGTTGCGTCAGCGTACTCCCGCCCTGACGCATCTGCCCGGCAGAGGCGTTGATCCAGAATGCACGGGCAATCGACTTGGGCGACACCCCAAAGTGATGGTAGAAATCGCGATCTTCAACAGCTACAAGTGTATCTAGCAGGTACGGCGGAGCCTGATCGAGCTTGATCAGGATCCGGTCTTCGAGATTTTTCGGGTACAGCCCACCGATCATCAGCGGTTCCAGACGGGCAACTGCCAGTTTGGCGCCATTGGCCGAAGAGAGGTCCGCGACATAGTCGCCGGAGAAACGTACACGGATCTGCTGGGCCGAATCGGTGCCTTCATAGAACTGAAAACCGCGGGTATTAAGGTCGACGGTATTGCCGCTCACAGCAGCTGCGCCCGGACCATTGGCAACGCTTTCGCGCCGATAACCCAGCGCATCAAGCTCAATCAGGAAATCATCCTTGCTGAGTTTCTGCCCGACAAACAGCTCCAGCGGCCGCGCATACACCTTGGCCGGAATCATCCAGCGTTTGCCGGAAAACTTCTCTTGAACGATGGCATCAAGGTAAATGGCGAAGCCAGCCAGCACGACGAGCCCGACAATGCCGAGCTTCAATCCCCAGCCTAACCAGGTACGAAGTCCGCCAGAGGCAGGTTTTTTTGCTTTGCGAGAGGATCGAGTACGAGTCATGGCGGCGGATTATACGCACTTTGCAGGTGTTCGAAAGACACCCTTTCCGGAGGTTTGCAGCCTCGCGCCAAGCGGCCATAATGCCCACCTTGAAGCACTTAATGAAACATCACTATTGAAGGATCGTCCGTGAGCCAGTCACTGATTGCAGCCCTGCAGAACCCCGCGCTGTTTCCGCACCCGGTCGAGGGCTTTCAGCTCATCGAAACTCACATTTCGTGGGTACTGCTCACCGGTCCATTCGTTTACAAATTCAAGAAACCGGTCAACTTCGGTTTTCTGGACTTCACGACGCTTTCAGCGCGCGAACACTTCTGCAAGGAAGAGCTGCGTCTCAACCAGCGTCTGACCGAGGACCTGTATCTGGAAGTCATCCCGGTGACCGGCACTGCCGAAGCACCGCAACTGGGTGGCGAAGGTGAAGTCATCGAATATGCGCTGAAAATGCGCCAGTTCTCGCAAGACGGGCTGTTGAGCACGTTGCAGGCCAACGGTGAACTGACGTCGACGCACATCGATAACATCGCCATACAGATCGGCCAGTTCCATATTGATGCGCCAAAAGTGGGTGCCGAAAATGAGCTAGGGTCGCCTGACACAGTCATGGCGCCGGTCCTGCAGAACTTTGAGCAGATTCGCCCGCTAATCAGCGAAAAATCAGACCTCCAGCAACTCGATGCCCTACAGGCATGGGCTGAATCGAGTTTCGAAAGGCTGAAACCCCTGCTCGCCCAGCGTAAAGCCGAGGGCTTTATCCGTGAATGCCACGGCGATATCCATCTGGGCAACATGACCCTGATTGGTGACAAGGTCGTGATCTTCGACTGCATCGAGTTCAACGAACCGTTCCGCATGACCGACGTCTATGCCGATATCGGCTTCCTGGCTATGGACCTGGAAGATCGCGGCCTGAAATCCCTTGCTCGTCGCCTCATCAGCCAGTATCTGGAACTGACCGGAGACTACCAGGGGCTGGAGCTGCTGAACTTCTATAAAGCCTACCGTGCGATGGTTCGCGCCAAGATTGCGCTGTTCAGTCTGCCTGCAGGTGCCGATGCGGTTCAGCGCGGCGCAACTCTGCGTCAATATCGCAATTACGCCAACCTGGCAGAAAGCTACAGCGCTATTCCTTCGCGCTTTCTGGTTATCACTCACGGCGTATCTGCGGTGGGCAAGAGCCATGTGGCCAAACGCCTTGTTGATTCCCTGGGGGCCGTGCGCCTGCGTTCGGACGTAGAACGTAAACGCCTGTTCGCCGGGCAGGACGCCAACCTTTATGACGCTGATGCCAGCAACGCAACTTATGCACGCCTGCATGAACTGGCTGCTGTGGTCCTGCGCGCCGGGTTCCCGGTCGTTATAGATGCAACGTACCTGAAACAGGCTCAGCGTGTGTCGGCGGCAAAAGTTGCCGAAACCACTGGCGTGCCGTTCCTGATCCTCGACTGCGATGCACCTGAAGCCGTTATCGCCGGTTGGCTCGCCCAGCGTCAGGCAGAGAACACAGACCCTTCCGACGCGACGCTGGAAGTTATCCGCTCACAGCAAGCGACCCGCGAACCGCTGACTGAGGAAGAAACCCTGCACAGCAAGCGCGTCGAGACCAACAAAAGCAGCGACCTCGACAACCTGATCGAAAATCTTCGTCAGCGCCTTCCCGCGCTCTAAAACAATGTTTTGAGCCGTTTGGCAGTTAGTGCTTCACGGCTTGAAAATAGTGGCGATATACTGGCGTCACAATTCTAACGGAACGGAAAAGCGAGGCGCTTATGAGTCAGCCCAAAGTACTGGATTCCCCGCTGTACGCGATGCTGCGAAATGATGACGTTGCGGGGTTCAACCAAGAGAAACCCAAGTCAGGCCCCATTGATTTCAAGGGTGGCGACTTCCGCGGGCTGGATTTGCGCAATCTCGACACAGACGGCATCGACTTCACCAATGCCTACTTTCGCTCCGCTGACTTGCGCGGCCTTGATCTGAGTAGTACGCCACTGGAAGGGGCAAGCATTGCCCACGCACAGATCTCGGGAACGTTCTTCCCCCGCGAACTGAGTGCTGACGAAATTCTGATGTCGGTCAACTTCGGTACTCGGCTGCGCTACCGTACCCATTGATTTCAACGCACGTTCCGCATAGCTCACGCCCGCATGCGCAATGCATGCCGGGCTGACTCTACGCACCCCTCCGGCCCACTGATCACCTGACGCTATCTATCCGATCACCTGCCTCTGTCACTTTCCCTCCAAAAGCTACAATTTCTCAAGACTTGCCAGGTTTTCACCCACAGTCAGAGCTCAGCATCGCACGGAGGCATGATGAACGATGAACTGCAACACCTGAAAAACGTCGGCAAGACTTCAGCCCAATGGTTGCACGCCGTAGGCATACACAGCGCTTCTGATTTACGTCGTATGGGCGCTGTAAATGCTTATCAGGCGGTACGAACGCGAGGATTTCGCGCGACCAAAGTGTTGTTGTATGCGATAGAGGCAGCCTTGATGGATATCCATTGGAATGACCTGCCCGTTGATCGCAAGGACGCTTTGAACAGACAGATCAACCACCGCAGGAGCCTTGGAAAGGGGCTGATTGAGCCCCCTCGGGAAATAGATGAAAAGAAGTCATTGACTTGCAAATGAGAATCGATATGATTATCACAACCGGTCGCGAGACTGGCCGATACCTGAAAGACCTTGGTTCGGACTTTCAGATTATCTCCTCATCAGGCTAATCACGGTTTTTGACCCGGCTTATTGCCGGGTCTTTTTTTGCCCGTGATTTATTCTCGACTGGCGAAAAGCCCCCTTCATCAGTAACCGTTCCCACGGGAACCCGGCTCGACGACTCCGAGCTGTGAAAGGATGTCGTCCAGCAGGCTCGACCCCACCAACCTCACTCGTTGATCGCTGACCCACTGCGGACCGAAGCGCGCGCGGGCCATTTCGATAAATAGCCTGGCATCGTTGAGGGTCCGCAAGCCGCCACAGAACTTGAGCCCTACCTGCCCACCCACGTCAACAAGACTTTCAAGCATGACTCGCACCGCCTGCGTAGTCGGAGGCGTCACCAGTTTGCCGGTGCTGGTCTTGATAAAGTTGGCGCCAGCAATGATTGCTGCCAGACAGGCGTCACGAATGATTTGCGGATCGCGCAGATCGCCAACCTCCAGAGTCACCGTGAGCACCATGTCCGGCCCGCACGCCGCACGACATGAAGCAACCATATTTGCCCCGGTCTGCTGATCGCCTGACAGCAGTGTGCGGAACGGGTACACCAGGTCGATCTCGTCGGCCCCAGACATGACAGCGGCTCGCGTTTCAGACATCACAGCCTCTTCATTCGCGGAACCGTAGGGGAAATTGACGACGGCGACGACGCGAATGTCCCGATGCTGAAGTCGATCCAGGGTCGTGCGGGCCAGCAGTACGAATCGCGGATACACACAGATTGCCGCGATCGGCCCCAACGGGGTCATCGCCCGCTGACACAAGCCAACGATACGCGACTCAGTGTCGTCAACATCCAGCGCCATCAATTCGAACAGGCTGATCGCCTGGCGTGCCAATTGCTCATCTTCGGTGGAGATGTCCATGCTCATGTGCCGTCCTCAAACGCTTCAAAATGAAAGCGAGAACATATAGGAGCCAAAGGCCTGCGGGTGCCCAGGAAGGCGAAGAGAGAGGGGGACTACGCGATAACAGGAAATTTCTGAAGTAGAAGTCGTGCCTGAATTGGAATGCGGCCTTAAGTAGGAGATTCGATGGTTGCCTGCAAGCTGATTAAAGACATGGGACCGGCTTCAGCCGGGAAGGCGGTATCCCTGCAGATAAAAATCCAGCGTCTGTTACGGCCTCCTCCCGGCTGAGGCCGGTCCCACGTCATCAGTGATTCCTGTGGGAGCAGGGCTTGGTTTGGGCGGTATTCTGACAATAAGGCTGGATGCGATCGGAAGTGAACTGCGTCCAGCCTTATCGCGAGCAAGCTCTGCTCCCACAGAAGAATATGCGCAATCCTGGATTGTAGTGTGAAGTCGTAGGACCGGCTTTAGCCGGGAAGGCGGTATCCCTGCAGATGAAAATCCAGCGTCTGACACGGCCTCTTCCCGGCTGAAGCCGGTCCCACGTCGTTATCAGCCTGTCCACAGGTTCCGCAGCCTCCAAAGATATCCCCCCGACCTCGAAAAGAACTGCCACAATTCGCCGCTTCAGAACTACCGTCACGAGCCCCACGGAGGCCCTGGTGAAATTGCTCTGCACCAGCGATCAACTGCTGGAAGCCCAAAGCCGCGGGTTTGAAATCAATGGTCGCAAGCTGTTCGCCACAAGGCGCAACGGGCAGGTGTTCGTCTATGACAACCGCTGCCCGCATCGCGGCGTGCCGCTGGAATGGCAGCCAGACCAGTTTCTGGACCCCAGCGCGAGTCTGATTCAATGCGCCACTCATGGCGCCTTGTTCCTGATTGAAAGCGGCGAATGCGTTGCTGGTCCCTGTGAAGGAAAATCTCTGACCGGGATTGCCAGCCACGAAGATCATCAAGGTGTCTGGATAGAAACACCCGCCAGCGACTGATCAGGCTCTTTGGCCCAGCGAAGCTGCAATGGCCGATCGATGAATATCTGCTCAGGCGTCAACTGCACGCCATACGCCAGGACCTCAACACCTGCCGCGACCGCCTCGCGCAATGCAGCGGCGTAGCCTGGGTCAACTTCTTCGGCAGGCCGCACGGCTTCGATGCCAGTCAGGTTCACGCAATACAGCAACACTGCACGTACACCTTCGCGAGCCAGGCTCGCCAACTCCCGCAAATGTCGTGCGCCACGTTGAGTGACCGCATCCGGAAAAGCCGCGACTGCAGAGCCATCAAAACCCAGCGTGACGCTTTTGACCTCAACGTAAGCGGGCCCCTGCGGATAATCCAGGCGGAAATCCACCCGGCTTTTTTCCTGACCGTAGGCCACTTCGCGCTTGAGAGCGGTGAAGCCGTTCAACTCGGTGATCACCCCGGCGCGCAACGCTTCTTCAACCAGAGTGTTGGCACGTCCGGTGTTGACACACGCCAGTCGTCCCTGAGGGGTTTCGCTGATCTCCCAGGTGCCCGGCAGCTTGCGCTTTGGACCATTGGAACGGCTGAACCACACACGCCCGCCCGGCATCATGCAATTGAACATCGAGCCGGTATTAGGGCAATGAATGGTCAGCAACTCACCGCTGTCCGTTTGAATGTCCGCGAGGAAGCGCTTGTAGCGCACCAACAGAACACCTTGTTCAAGCTCAGGAGAAAAACGCATCAGCCTTGCCAGCTCCTTAGCCCGCGAGCAATTCGCTCCACCGCCTCCTGCAAACGTGGCAGGCTCTGGGTGTAAGCGAAACGCACATGATGCCCCGCCTGGAATCGACCGAAGTCCAGCCCCGGCGTGATCGCAACGTGTTCGGTTTCAAGGAAATGCTGACAGAACGAGTAAGCATCGCCCCCGAAAACGCTCATATCGGCATACAGATAGAAAGCGCCTTCTGGCTCAACCGCGATACCGAAGCCCAACTCGCGCAAAGCCGGTAACAGGTAATCACGGCGCAATCCGAACTCGGCACGGCGCTGCTCGAGGATTTCCAGCGTCTGCGGCTCGAAGCAGGCAAGCGCGGCGTACTGGGCCATGCTTGGCGCACTGATGTAAAGATTCTGAGCCAGCTTTTCCAGATCGGCGACCGCATCCTGGGGTGCGACCAGCCAGCCAAGACGCCAGCCCGTCATGCCGAAATATTTCGAAAAACTATTCAACACGAAGGCATCGTCGTCCACTTCCAGCACGCTGGCTGCATCGGTGCCATAAGTCAGGCCGTGGTAAATCTCGTCTACCACCAGATGACCGTTACGCGCCTTGAGCGCCGAGGAAAGCCCTGCCAATTCGTCGCGACTCAACAGCGTGCCCGTCGGGTTTGCAGGTGAGGCAACGAGCGCACCGACGCTGTCTTTATCCCAATGCCGTGCGACCAGATCCGGAGTGAGCTGATACCGCTCTTGCGGGCCGACCGGCACCAGTTGTGCTGCACCTTCCACAAGACGCAGAAAATGTCGGTTACATGGGTAACCAGGGTCCGCCAGCAGCCAGTGTTTACCGGGGTCGACCAGCAAACTGCTCGCCAGTAACAGCGCGCCGGAACCGCCCGGTGTGACCAGAATCCGGCCGGGATCAACGGTCACGCCATAACGCTGGGCATAAAAACCGGCAATGGCTTCACGCAATTCAGGCAGACCACGGGCCGCGGTATAACGGGTTTTGCCCGCCGCCAATGCAGCCTGTCCGGCCGCAATAATGGGCTCGGCAGTGGTGAAATCGGGCTCGCCAATCTCCAGATGAATCACGTCATGCCCGGCTGCCTGCAGCTCGTTGGCCCGCGCCAGCAGCGCCATGACATGAAAGGGTTCGATGGCGCGACTGCGCGCACTGTAGGGCTGAGCCATTGACCTTCCTTTAAATCTTATCGGGGTCGGATGCCGGTCAGGCATGCGAAAAGTGATGAGCGATTCTACCCAAGCACCCGCCCCCGCAGGAAAGTTAATAAAGCCCCGAAACGGCGGGTAGCAAGCAATAAGCCATTGAAAAGAGTGTGATCCGCTCAAGGCGTTGAACGTTTTAATCAGCCCCGCGTCTGTAGCAACGGCCATTCACCGCCCAGCTCGAATGCATGCTCGACAACCGGGAGTAGCGCGCTCCGATTCGATCTGGTAAGTTCGCCCGCTTGCAGCCGCAGGGCCGGCAGGTGCCGGTGATGGATATTTTCCTGCGCAATGGATTAAAGAGTGAGAGGCGGTCCATTCATGCCCACCCAAGAAAAGCAGCAGACCAACCAGCTGGACGGTGACTTCAAGCCTTACGAAAGCAGTAAGGGTGAGGAGTACATGGGCAAGCCCATGCGCGAACACTTCACAAAAATCCTCACCAACTGGAAACAGCAGTTGATGAAGGAAGTTGATCGCACCATGACTCACATGAAGGACGAAGCTGCGAACTTTCCTGACCCGGCCGACCGTGCCAGCCAGGAAGAAGAGTTCAGCCTTGAACTGCGTGCTCGTGATCGCGAACGTAAACTGATCAAAAAGATCGACAAAACGCTGCAACTGATCGAAGACGAAGAATACGGCTGGTGCGAATCCTGCGGCGTAGAGATCGGCATCCGCCGCCTCGAAGCCCGTCCGACAGCCGACCAGTGCGTCGACTGCAAGACATTGGCAGAGATCAAGGAAAAGCAGGTCGGCAAGTAACACGACCCGCAACCTTGCAAACACAAAGGACGCTTCGGCGTCCTTTTTGTTTATGTATTGGGACATTCCCTGTAGGAGCTGCCGAAGGCTGCGAAGCATTTTGCCTGACACACCGTCATCGCAGCCTTCGGCAGCTCCTACAGATCACCTGTTTGCTGCGCGACAGCAGAATGCCAGGGACCCAAAGTACGAACGCGTTCAAGTCTCCACTTGTTGTCTCGAAGCAAAACCCAATCTCCAGTAATATCCGCCCCATGAAATCCCCCTCCTACATCGGGCGCTTTGCGCCAACGCCCAGCGGTTATCTGCACTTCGGCTCACTGGTCGCGGCGTTGGCGTCTTATCTCGACGCGCGCGCAGTCGGTGGGCAATGGTTGATGCGCATGGAAGACCTTGATCCGCCACGGGAAGTCCCGGGCGCTCAACGTGCGATTCTTGAAACGCTCGAGCGCTATGGTTTTGAATGGGACGGGCAACTGGTTACCCAAAGTCATCGCCACGACGCTTATCAGGAAGTGATCAATCGCTGGTTCAGCCACGGTCTTGCCTACGCGTGTACCTGCTCGCGCAAACAGCTCGAACCCTTTCAGGGGGTTTACCCGGGTACCTGCAGAAATGCCGGGCACTCGCCTGATAACGCTGCCATCCGTATTCGTGTCCCTGAACTGCTGTACCGGTTTGAAGATCGTGTGCAGGGCCAGTTTCAGCAACACCTTGGCCGTGAGGTCGGTGACTTTGTGATCCGTCGCCGCGATGGGCTGTACGCCTATCAACTGGCGGTCGTTATCGACGACGCCATGCAGGGCGTCACTGACATTGTCCGGGGGGCCGATCTGCTTGATTCCACGCCGCGCCAGCTGTACCTCCAGGAATTGCTCGGCGCGCCACAGCCGCGTTACCTGCATGTGCCGCTCATTACTCAGCCAGACGGCAACAAACTGGGGAAAAGCTACCGCTCGCCACCACTGGAGGCCGATCAGGCGATTCCACTGCTGTTGCGTGCCTTGCGCGCACTCGGGCAGGCGCCCGAATCGGCCCTTGCTTACGGCACGCCTCAGGAAGTTCTGAAATGGGCAATCGAGCGCTGGAACGTTTCCGCTATTCCGCGCGTACGGAACCTTGAAGAAGCCCGGATAGACTGAGATAGAGCGCTCATCGAACCGGGCGTAATGGTCGGACCGGAATGATGTGTCTGCAGGAGCGCAGGGAGGTTACGCCCCCCGCAATGGCGGTGTGTCAGACAAATCGCTATCGCTGCCTCGCGTTGCTCGTGAGCGCCTACAGGGGCCGCGTTTGCTACTTAATCGCGCGGCACCCATGACGCAGTTCTATCTCCGACTAAACGACACTTGCAGGTTGCCCGCCATCCGTTACCATGCCGCTCCTCAACTGCCGCAACACGAATGAATCGTGAAGGAGGCCAAATGTATATTTACCGCTTGGTCCTGTTGCTGGTAGTCGGCATTTATCTGTTTTCGCCGGCCATCATGGATTGGTGGATCGACGCCACCGGCGCGTGGTATCGGCCTTATCTGTTATGGCTGATCCTGATCGTGGTGACCTTCATTCTGCAGAGTCAAAAAGATGCCGATGAGCTTTAGCCTGACCCAGATGATTCTGGTCAGCGCCGCTTATCTGCTCGTGCTGTTTGGCGTGGCGTGGATCAGCGAACGGGGAGTCATCCCGCGCTGGATCATCCGTCATCCACTGACCTACACGCTGTCCCTCGGTGTTTACGCCAGCGCGTGGGCCTTCTACGGCACGGTCGGTCTCGCGTACCAGTACGGTTACGGCTTCCTGTCCAGTTATCTCGGGGTATCCGGCGCATTTCTGCTGGCCCCCGTGCTGCTCTACCCGATCTTGCGCATCACCCGCACCTATCAACTGTCGTCTCTGGCGGACTTGTTCGCGTTCCGCTTCCGCAGCACCTGGGCAGGGGCGCTGACCACGATTTTCATGTTGATTGGCGTACTGCCGCTTTTAGCGCTGCAGATCCAGGCGGTGGCCGACTCGATAGGTATTCTGACCCGCGAGCCGGTGCAGGATCGCGTCGCCATCGCGTTCTGCGCGCTGATTACCCTGTTCACGATTTTCTTCGGCTCGCGCCATATCGCCACCCGCGAGAAACACGAAGGGCTGGTATTTGCCATTGCCTTTGAGTCCGTGATCAAACTCGTGGCGATTGGCGGTATCGGCCTTTATGCCTTGTACGGCGTGTTCGACGGCCCGCAACAACTTGAGCTGTGGCTGCTGCAAAACCAGACCGCCCTCGCCGCTTTGCACACGCCTTTGCAGGAAGGCCCGTGGCGTACGCTGTTACTGGTGTTCTTCGCGTCAGCCATCGTCATGCCGCACATGTACCACATGACGTTCACCGAGAATCTCAACCCGCGCGCGCTGGTCAGCGCCAGTTGGGGCCTGCCGCTGTTTCTGTTGTTGATGAGCCTGGCGGTGCCGTTGATTCTGTGGGCGGGGCTCAAACTCGGCGCAACCACCAGCCCCGAATTCTTCACCCTGGGCATTGGCATCGCGGTCAATAGCAAGTCTCTGGCGTTGCTGGCCTATGTCGGTGGCTTGTCTGCCGCCAGCGGCTTGATCATCGTGACCACACTGGCGCTGTCCGGCATGGCGCTGAACCATTTGGTGCTGCCGCTTTATCAACCACCCGCCGAAGGCAATATCTATCGCTGGCTGAAGTGGACCCGCCGCGCGCTGATCGTGGCGATCATCATGGCCGGTTACGGCTTCTACCTGCTGCTGGGCGCGCAACAGGATCTGGCCAATCTGGGCATCGTTGCTTTTGTCGCGACTCTGCAATTCCTGCCGGGCGTGCTGTCAGTGCTGTATTGGCCCGCCGCCAATCGCCGGGGTTTTATCGCCGGATTGCTGGCAGGGATCACGGTCTGGATCGTCAGCATGTTGTTGCCGTTGATTGGCGACTTCCGGGGCTTCTACATCCCGCTGTTGAACATGATTTACGTACTGGACGACACCAGTTGGCACATGGCAGCGATTGCTTCGCTGGCCGCCAACGTATTGGTGTTCACCCTGATTTCACTGTTCAGCAACCCGAGCCCCGAGGAAGCCAGTGCCGCCGAGGCCTGTGCGGTGGATAACGTTCGTCGCCCGCAGCGCCGTGAACTGCACGCCGTATCCCCCCAGGAGTTCGCCACGCAACTGGCCAAACCCTTGGGCGCGAAGGCCGCACAGAAGGAAGTCGAACAGGCCCTGCGCGATCTCTACCTGCCATTCGACGAACGTCGGCCTTACGCCTTGCGTCGTTTAAGGGACAGAATCGAGGCCAATCTTTCAGGCTTGATGGGCCCCAGCGTGGCGCAGGACATGGTCGAAACGTTCCTGCCCTATAAGTCCAGCGGCGAAAACTATGTCACCGAAGACATTCACTTCATTGAAAGCCGGCTTGAGGACTACCACTCGCGCCTGACCGGTCTGGCGGCCGAACTTGATGCCCTGCGCCGCTATCATCGGCAAACGCTTCAGGAATTGCCGATGGGCGTGTGCTCGCTGGCCAAGGATCAGGAGATCCTGATGTGGAACAAGGCCATGGAAGAACTCACCGGGATTGCTGCCAAACGTGTTGTGGGCTCACGGCTTGAGACCATCGCCGAACCCTGGAAAGCACTGCTCGGCGGCTTCATCGATGTGCCCGACGAACACTTGCACAAACAGCGCCTGCCACTGGATGGCCAAATCCGCTGGCTGAACCTGCACAAAGCTGCGATCGACGAGCCATTGGCACCGGGTAACAGCGGGCTGGTGTTGCTGGTTGAGGACCTGACTGAAACGCAGATGCTTGAAGACAAGCTGGTGCATTCCGAACGTCTGGCGAGCATCGGTCGCCTGGCCGCCGGTGTGGCTCACGAAATCGGCAACCCGATCACCGGCATCGCCTGCCTTGCGCAAAACCTGCGCGAGGAGCGCGAAGAAGATGGCGAGCTAAAGGAAATCAGCAGCCAGATTCTCGAACAGACCAAACGGGTTTCCCGCATCGTGCAATCGCTGATGAGCTTCGCTCACGCGGGCAGCCATCAACATTCGGACGAAGCCGTTTGTCTGGCCGAAGTGGCGCAGGACGCCATTGGCTTGCTGGCCCTGAACCGACGTAATTTCGAAGTCCAGTTCTATAATCTGTGCAACCCCGAGCATTGGGTCGATGGCGACCCGCAACGGCTTGCGCAGGTGCTTATCAATCTGCTCTCCAACGCCCGCGACGCCTCGCCAGCCGGCAGCGCAGTCCGGGTCAGGAGCGAAGCATCCGAACACACTGTCGATCTGATCGTAGAAGACGAAGGCAGTGGAATTCCAAAAGCAATCATGGATCGATTGTTCGAACCGTTCTTCACCACCAAGGACCCGGGTGAAGGGACCGGACTGGGCCTCGCGCTGGTCTATTCCATCGTTGAAGAGCATTATGGACAGATCACCATCGACAGCCCGGTTGATACCGAGCACGAGCGCGGTACCCGTATTCGGGTAACACTTCCGCGCCACGTCGAAGCGACGTCCGCCGTGAACTGAGCCCGTCGAGAGAATTGAATAAATGCCCCATATTCTGATCGTCGAAGACGAAACCATCATCCGCTCCGCCCTGCGTCGCCTGCTGGAACGTAACCAGTATCAGGTCAGCGAAGCAGGTTCGGTGCAGGAAGCCCAGGAACGTTTCAGCATCCCCTCGTTTGATCTGATCGTCAGCGATTTGCGCTTGCCCGGGGCTCCCGGTACTGAGCTGATCAAGCTTGGCGAGGGCAAACCGGTGCTGATCATGACCAGCTACGCGAGCCTGCGCTCGGCTGTCGATTCCATGAAAATGGGCGCTGTCGATTACATTGCCAAGCCATTCGACCACGACGAAATGCTGCAAGCGGTCGCGCGCATCCTGCGTGATCGCCAGACCGTGCAAAGCATTCAGGCTGATCGCAACGCAGCCAAAGCGGCCAGTCCGGATAAAGCAGGCGTTGATAACAGCAACGGCGAAATCGGCATCATTGGTTCCTGCGCGCCCATGCAGGACCTCTACAGCAAAATTCGCAAGGTCGCCCCCACCGACTCCAACGTGCTGATTCAGGGCGAATCAGGCACCGGTAAAGAGTTGGTGGCACGTGCCCTGCACAACCTGTCGCGTCGCGCCAAAGCACCGATGATCTCGGTCAACTGTGCGGCGATTCCAGAAACCCTGATCGAGTCCGAGCTGTTCGGCCACGAGAAAGGCGCGTTCACTGGCGCGAGTGCCGGTCGTGCGGGCCTTGTGGAAGCGGCCGATGGCGGCACGTTGTTCCTCGACGAAATCGGCGAACTGCCACTGGAAGCTCAGGCACGTCTGTTGCGCGTTCTGCAGGAAGGCGAAATTCGTCGCGTGGGCTCCGTGCAATCGCAGAAAGTCGATGTTCGCCTGATCGCGGCTACCCACCGGGACCTGAAAAGCCTGGCGAAAGTCGGCCAGTTCCGCGAAGACCTTTATTACCGTCTGCACGTTATTGCCTTGAAGCTTCCGGCATTGCGCGAGCGCGGTAACGATGTGCTGGATATCGCCCGCGCCTTCCTGACCCGTCAAAGCCTGAAAGCCGGTCGTAACGATCTGAGATTTGCCCCGGACGCCGAGCTCGCCATTCGCCAGTACACCTGGCCTGGTAACGTGCGTGAGCTTGAAAACGCCGTGGAGCGAGCGGTCATTCTGTGCGAAAGCCCGGAAATCTCTGCCGAATTGCTGGGCATCGACATCGAATTGAGCGATCTGGACGACTTCATCGGCCTGGCCCCACAGCAAGGCTCGTCCAGTTCCACCAGCCATGAGCCCACAGAAGACCTGTCCCTGGAGGATTACTTCCAGCACTTCGTTCTTGAACATCAGGACCACATGACCGAGACCGAGCTGGCCCGCAAGCTGGGCGTCAGTCGTAAGTGCCTGTGGGAACGTCGTCAGCGACTGGGCATTCCTCGCCGCAAAGGCGTCGCCAGCGAAACCTGATCAGGAGGCTCTGGCCTGCGCCTTCCGGTCAGGCCAGAAACTGTTACCTTCACAGGATGCACGTAACAAAAGCCGGGGTTTACGGTAACGAAAATCCCGGCTTTTTTGTGCCTGAAAAACCGCCAATCCGCTACAGCCCCCGGTTTTAAAGGGTTTTCAAAAGTTGGCACAGGTCCTGCTATATCTCTAGTACAAGAACAATAAAAACTCGCAGTGCAACACACCATAATAAAAACAATACGAATCGACTCACGCATAACAAGAACAACACGGCGGAGGCGCAGCTAACTGATTCTTTTGGAGAGGCGTTGTATTTGGGGCTTGCCCCGCAACCAGGCCGAGAACAACAAAAACTACCCTTATGTAGCGCCTGAACTGGTTGGATCGAATGATCATTGCAACACAGCGACCAAAGCAATCCGTTTGCTCTTGACTCCCGATTGGGAGGTTTCACAGACGAAAGTCTCGTGAATGGGCACTCAACAAAAACAAGAAGCCCACAGATAAAATAAAAATAAGAGCACACACTTTGGGGGAGCTTCGGCTCCCCCAGTAGCTTCTGCAGAAAACTCCCTCCTGACACATCCTGCACGCAAGAACTGAACCTGGAACACTATCCACAAAGGCCGGGCCCGCCACCCGTAATGCGCCAGCCGAAACGCCATCGCGCAGCTTCCTACACCATCCCCTGACTAAATGCTAGAATCCCCGCCCATCATGCGGTCATTCTTTGTTTTTGGCCGAATATTCCTTCAAACAGTGCATCCCATGCTGAAGAAGCTGTTCCAGTCATTTCGTACTCCACTGCGTAAACCGCAGCAACATATCCGCAGCACGCCTGAAGTGCTCAACAGCAGCCAACACTCGCTGCAACGCGGCCAATTCAGCCGTTATGCGGTGAATATCGTCGAGCGCCTGCAAAATGCGGGCTATCAGGCTTATCTGGTCGGCGGCTGCGTTCGTGACCTGATGCTGAATATCACGCCCAAGGATTTCGACGTCGCCACCAGCGCCACGCCGGAGCAGGTGCGTGCCGAATTCCGCAATGCCCGCATCATTGGCCGCCGGTTCAAGCTGGTTCACATCCACTTCGGTCGTGAAATCATCGAAGTGGCGACGTTCCGCGCCAATCATCCGCAAGATGATGAGGAAGAGGACAGCAACCAGTCTTCACGTAACGAGAGCGGTCGGATTCTGCGCGACAATGTTTACGGCACCCTTGAAGACGATGCCCAGCGCCGCGACTTTACGATCAACGCCCTGTATTACGACCCGGTTAGCGAGCGCATCCTAGACTACGCCAACGGCGTACACGACATTCGCAACCGCCTGATCCGCCTGATTGGCGATCCGGAGCAGCGTTATAAGGAAGACCCGGTGCGCATGCTGCGTGCGGTGCGTTTCGCCGCCAAGCTGGACTTCGGCATCGAGAAGCACAGCGCCACGCCGATTCGTCCCCTGGCACCGATGCTGCGCGATATTCCGTCGGCACGCCTGTTCGAAGAAGTGCTCAAGCTGTTCCTCTCCGGTTACGCGGAACCCACCTTCGAAATGCTGGTGGACCTGGAGTTGTTTGACCCGCTGTTCCCGGCCAGCGCCAAGGCTCTGGAATACCGTCCGACCTACACCCATACGCTGATCAGCCAGGCACTGGCCAACACTGACCTGCGTATCAAGCAGAACAAACCGGTGACACCGGCCTTCCTGTTCGCTGCTCTGCTGTGGCCTGCGCTGCCAGCCAAAGTGCTGCGCTTGCAGGAACGCGGCATGCCGCCAATCCCTGCCATGCAGGAAGCGGCCAACGAACTGATCATCGAGCAGTGCCAGCGTATTGCGATTCCGAAGCGCTTCACCATGCCGATCCGGGAAATCTGGGACATGCAGGAACGTCTGCCGCGCCGCTCCGGCAAGCGCGCCGACCTGCTGCTCGACAATCCACGCTTCCGGGCCGGTTACGATTTCTTGCTGTTGCGTGAAAGTGCAGGCGAAGAAACCGATGGTCTGGGCGAATGGTGGACTGACTATCAGGACGCCAACGACAGCGAACGTCGCACCATGATCAGCGAGCTTGGCAGCAAGCCCGAAGCGGGTGCCCCGCGCAAACGTCGCCGCAGCAGTGGCACCAAACGCAAACGTGCCGGTGGCGAACCGGCCGCATCGGGCGAGTAACACGTGGAACGCGTCTATATAGGCATGGGCAGTAACCTGGCTGCCCCCGCCGAGCAACTGCGCCATGCCATCAGGGCATTGGCCAGGTTGCCGCAGAGCCAGTGGGTCGGCGTCTCTTCCTTCTACGTAAGCGACTCGCTGCTGCCCAATCAGCCGCGTTACACCAACGCAGTTGCAGCGCTGGACACCACCCTCGAACCGCTTGCCCTGCTTGACGCGCTACAGGCTATCGAACTGGATCAAGGCCGTGAACGCACCGAGCGCTGGGGGCCGCGGACACTGGACCTGGACATTCTGGTATTCGGTGAGCGATTGATCGACGAACCCCGTCTCAAAGTGCCGCATTACCACATGCAGGCCCGGGCTTTCGTGCTCTACCCATTGGCGGAACTTGCGCCCGATTTGCAACTGGCCGACGGCCGCTCCCTGAGCAAATTGCTGACCCGCTGCCCCTTTGAAGGCATTGAACGTTTGGTGCCTCAGGCGTAATCGCCAAGCGCCCGGTAACACACCGCTCAAACGGCAGTTGAATCGTTAAAACCGGCAATTGACTTAATCCCCCCTCGTCACGAAGATAGGCGTCCCGCCAGCCTGATCGCTGGCTTATGGGCGCAAGCAGGCTGCTTTCAAACACCGCACACGACGGTGTACCTGCTTGAACCGGATGAATCTCACGCGCTGCTCGCCGTCGTATTCACCGCGCCTGACAGAGGACTTTTCCATGCCAGATATCACCGTAACGTCGTTGCAGGCTCTCAAGCAGAAAGGTGAAAAGATCACCATGCTGACATGCTATGACGCGACCTTTGCCCATGCCGCCAGCGAAGCAGGCGTCGAAGTGCTGCTGGTCGGCGACTCGTTGGGCATGGTCCTGCAGGGACATGACAGCACACTGCCAGTGACCACGGCCGACATGGCTTATCACGTTGCCTGCGTCAAACGTGGCAACCAGGGCGCGTTGATTATGGCTGACCTGCCCTTCATGTCCTACGCCACCCTTGAGCAAACCTACACCAACAGCGCTGCGCTGATGCAAGCCGGTGCGCACCTAGTCAAGATTGAAGGCGCGGCATGGCTGGCCGAGTCGATTCGGCTGCTGGCAGATCGTGGTATCCCGGTCTGTGCGCACATGGGCCTGACACCGCAATCGGTCAATGTGCTCGGTGGTTACAAGGTTCAGGGGCGTCTGGAAACCCAGGCGCGCCAGATGCGAGCAGACGCCATTACCCTTGAACAGGCCGGTGCGGCGATGCTTCTGCTGGAATGCGTGCCGAGCGAACTGGCTCAGGAAATCAGCCATGCCGTGAAGATCCCGGTCATCGGCATCGGCGCGGGCAGCGCCACTGACGGCCAGGTGCTTGTCATGCATGACATGCTTGGCCTTTCCATTACCGGACGCGTGCCCAAGTTCGTAAAGAACTTCATGGTCGGCCAACCTGACATCCAGGCCGCATTCCGCGCCTATGTCAGCGCCGTAAAAGACGTCAGTTTCCCCGGCACTGAACACGGATTCTCCGCATGAACACAGTAAAAACCGTACGCGAACTGCGCGCTGCTGTCGCTCGTGCGCGCAGTGAAGGCAAACGGATCGGCCTGGTGCCGACCATGGGCAACCTGCACAGCGGCCATGCGGCACTGGTCACCAAAGCCGCACAACGCGCTGACTTTGTAGTGGCGACCATTTTCGTCAATCCGATGCAGTTCGGGCCCAACGAAGACCTGGCGACCTACCCTCGTACCCTGGCTGCCGATCAGGAAAGACTGCTCGAAGCAGGCTGTCATTTGCTGTTCACGCCCAATGTCGAAGAGATGTATCCCCATGGCATGGCGGATCAGACCGTGGTCAGCGTGCCGGTTATTTCCGAAGGTCTGTGCGGCGCCAGTCGCCCCGGCCATTTCGATGGCGTATCGACGGTTGTCAGCAAGCTGTTCAACATGGTTCAGCCTGATCTGGCCGTGTTCGGCGAAAAAGACTTTCAGCAACTGGCGGTCATCCGTGCGCTGGTTCGCGACCTGAACATGCCGATCCAGATCATTGGCGAGCCGACCGTGCGCGCCGAAGACGGCCTGGCGCTGTCCTCGCGTAACGGTTATCTCAATGAAGAACAGCGCGCGACCGCGCCTGTGCTTTACAAGGTCATCCAGCAAATCGGCGCAGCAGTTGATAATGGCGACAAAAACTTCGTTACCTTGCTGGACGCCGGTAAGCGCCAGCTTGAAGCAGCGGGGTTGCGCCCCGATTATCTGGAAATCCGCGAAGCCACCAGCCTGCGACCTGCGACTGAGCAAGACAGCGATCTGGTGATTCTGGCGGCAGCGTTTCTGGGCAAGACCCGATTGATTGATAACCTGCATTTGAATCGGGAGCAGCACTGAGCTTGTCGGCTTTCCTGACACCGCTACGCCGTGCAGGAAACAAAGGTCCTGTGGGAGCGGTGCTTGCCCGCGATAAGGCTGGACGTGATTCACGTTAGAATCGCGGTGCCCTTATCGCGGGCAAGCACCGCTCCCACAAGAGATTGCATTCCAACCCTGAACAGCTACGTGCCGGGGCAATGAACTTAGCCACCCCCGCAATGCCCTATTCGTACCGGTTTCATTGCGTCTGTTCATCCAACAGACAGCAACATGTGAAATAGTACCGGGCACCGAGCAGTTCAGGCGCAGACACAGCCGCACATTATGTTTAGTCTTGGTGCCACGATTAAAAAGTCTGCTTATCTTCGCTTTCAGTGTTTAGCCAGTTCCAAGTACAAGGAAACCCGCAGCGATGGCGTACTACCGCACCCCTTCTGATGTGACCGCCCTGCCCGCATGGCAGGCGCTCAACCAACACCGCCAAGCCATGCAGGATTTCAGCATGCGCGAAGCCTTCAATGCTGACCCGCAGCGTTTCGACCAATTCACCCTCAGTAGCTGCGGACTGTTTCTCGATTACTCGAAAAACCTGATCAACGCAGAGACCCGTGACTTGCTGGTCCAGTTGGCCAACGAAGTGGGCCTCAAAGACGCCATCAAGGCGCAATACGACGGCGAACTGGTCAACTCCTCCGAAGGTCGCCCGGCGTTGCACACCGCGCTGCGCCGCCCGGTTGGCGACAAACTGCAGGTCAACGGCGTCAACGTGATGCCTGAAGTACACAAAGTGCTGAACCAGATGACTGATCTGGTCGGCCGTATTCACGATGGCCTGTGGCGCGGTTACAGCGAAAAGCCGATCACCGACGTAGTGAACATCGGCATCGGTGGCTCGTTCCTCGGCCCCGAGCTGGTGTCTGAAGCGCTGCTTTCCTACGCGCAGAAAGGCGTGCGCTGTCACTATCTGGCGAACATCGATGGCAGTGAGTTCCACGAGCTGACCATGAAGCTGCGTGCTGAAACGACGCTGTTTATCGTTTCGTCGAAGACCTTCACCACCTTGGAAACCCTCAAGAACGCCACTGCGGCGCGTGCCTGGTATCTGGCACAAGGCGGTTCCGAGGCCGAGCTGTATCGTCACTTCATCGCAGTGTCGAGCAACAACGCAGCGGCCGTGGCATTTGGCATCCGCGAAGAAAACATCTTCCCGATGTGGGACTGGGTCGGCGGTCGTTACTCGCTGTGGTCGGCCATTGGTCTGCCGATTGCGCTGGCCATCGGCATGTCCAACTTCAAGGAACTGTTGTCCGGCGCGTACTCCATGGATCAACACTTCCTGAACGCAGATTTCGAGCAGAACATGCCTGTGCTGCTGGGTTTGCTGGGCGTCTGGTACGGGAATTTCTGGGGCGCGCAGAGCCACGCGATCCTGCCTTACGACCACTACCTGCGTAACATCACCAAGCACCTGCAACAGCTGGACATGGAATCCAACGGCAAGAGCGTCCGTCAGGACGGTACGCCTGCGCTGACTGACACTGGCCCAGTGATCTGGGGTGGCGTAGGTTGCAATGGCCAGCATGCTTATCACCAATTGCTGCATCAAGGCACCCAGCTGATTCCGGCAGATTTCATCGTGCCGATCGTCAGCTTCAACCCGGTGTCCGATCACCATCAGTGGCTGTACGCCAACTGCCTGTCCCAGAGCCAGGCCCTGATGATCGGCAAGACCCGCGCCGAAGCCGAAGCCGAACTGCGCGACAAAGGCCTGAGCGAAGAAGACGTGCAGAAGCTTGCACCGCACAAGGTCATTCCGGGCAACCGTCCGAGCAACACCTTGGTGGTCGAGCGCATCAGCCCTCGTCGCCTGGGTGCGCTGGTGGCGATGTATGAACACAAGGTATTCGTGCAGAGCGTGGTCTGGGGCATCAATGCCTTCGACCAGTGGGGCGTGGAGCTGGGCAAGGAAATGGGTAAGGCCGTTTACCAACGCCTGACCGGCGGCACCGAACAGCCAGCCGATGATGCTTCGACTCAAGGTCTGATCAACTACTTCCGCGGCCGTCACCGCGGCTGATTGGCCTCAAGCAATACCCAGACCCGCTGTTCTCGCAAGAGACGGCGGGTTTTGTTTTTTACGCCTGCAAGCAGATGTACGACGTGGGACCGGCTTTAGCCGGGAAAGCGGTCTTTCTAACAATACAAATGTGTCAACTGTACTGGCCTCTTCCCGGCTAAAGCCGGTCCCACGTCGTAAGTTTGCTTCCTGCGCCGGGTTCAGTGCACCTCAACCCGCGCCAACGAGCGATCCAGTTCAGCCCTGGCCATGCCAATCAAGTGCACCACCGAAAACGCCAGGTCACGTTTCGGGCCGTTGAGGCTGTCGCCTGATTCGTACGCCGTCGCGGCAGCGCAACGCAGGAGTTCGCTGATGTGCAGCAAGGATTGTTCGAGGGAAATGTCTGGTGGATCCGGTGTTACTTTTTTCATGCAGGTTGCTCCCGTTAGGGCCACCGGATGTTCGCTGCTAAACAAACAAGAGGTGGCAGCTTTGTCGCGGGTTAGCAGACCGGCGCAACCTACAAAACCGGCGCACTCGAAAGTGCCCCACGCAAAGCCGCCATAAGCGGTAAAGCGCGTCGTAGAAATTGCGGAACAGGCTGCTAAACCCGATCACTGATGAGCAGTGACCGGCGCAGCCTAGAGAGCAAAATTCACCCACGCAAGGGGTCAGGATTTTCTAGGAAACTTCACTCAGAGGAAAGGGAGAAGTCTGTCGGAACAGGCCTATATCCGAGGTATTTAGTGAGCTTAGGTAACAGATATCTACTGCATCGCTGACAAGACTTGAATCAGAGGGCGAAGCGGGGCATGGTCGCTAAGTGGTGTACCGCCTCAATCCGTAGGACCGGCTTTAGCCGGGAGGGCGTCATTCCAGATCGAAGGAATTCAGCAGATGTACCGGCCCTCTCCCGGCTAAAGCCGGTCCTACGTTAATACGCTTTTAATTTGCCGAGCCCCCATGGAATTCATCCGCAGTCGTATCGAAACCCAGGTCATGAGCCTGACAGGCTTATCCCTCGGCCAACTCGATCTGGAAAATCCCAAGGGCGATCCGGGTTTGTTCGGGCCGGACGCCATCTGCTGGCAAGTCCATGGCGATTTTCCTTCCATGTTGATTGGCGGTATCAGCGCTCTGATGCTTCAAGCATTGCATCCCCTGGCGTTGGCGGGGGTTTGGGATCACTCCAACTTTCGCCAGGACATGCTCGGTCGGCTGCGGCGTACCGGGCAATTTATTTCGGGCACAACGTTTGGCTCTACCCATGATGCCAACTGGTTGATCGATAAAGTCCGGACAATCCACTTGCAGGTCACCGGCACCGCGCCGGACGGCCGACCTTACGCCGCAAGCGACCCGGATTTGCTGACATGGGTACACGTAGCTGAAGTCAGCAACTTCCTCGCGGCGCATCTTCGCTACCTCAATCCCGAGCTTTCCCTGGCCGATCAGGATAAGTACTACGACGAAACCGCCGTGATTGCAGAACGTCTCGGCGCCAGGAACGTGCCTCGCTCAGCCCAGGCCATTGCCGATTATCTGCAACAGATACGCCCTCAATTACTGTGCGACGAGCGCAGCCAGGAAGTGCTGCGCATCCTGCTGAACGCACCCGCACCAAGCCTGCTGGCCAAGCCCATGGGCGCACTGATGATGCAGGCAGGCATTGATCTGTTACCGAACTGGGCGAGTGAGATGCTGGGCGTGCAGCAAACCCCGCTCCAGCGACGCATGATCCGCGCAAGCGTAAAGCGCAGCGCGCCGGTGTTGCGCTGGGCGGTTCGCAACGGGTCGATTCATCGGGCGCGGCGGCGGATGGGGCTGTAATCGCAGAATCGGACCGGGCAGTTCTCGGTTGGAAGCTGAACCGCCTTCTGTGCCAACATGTATTCTCTTCTATCGAAAGCCTTCTATCACAGCCATCAGGCCATCTGCTCCGTGCCTGAGGTAAACCAATAAAAGTGAGGATCTGCGCCATGCAAGACGTCGTTATCGTTGCCGCTACTCGTACCGCTGTCGGAAGCTTCCAGGGTTCACTGGCGAATGTTTCCGCAGTCGATCTGGGCGCAGCGGTTATTCGCCAGCTTCTGACGCAGACTGGACTCGATGGTGCGCAGGTCGATGAAGTGATCATGGGGCAGGTGCTCACGGCCGGCGCCGGTCAGAACCCGGCGCGCCAGGCAGCGATCAAGGCAGGCCTGCCCTTTGCGGTTCCGGCGATGACCCTCAATAAAGTCTGCGGCTCGGGCCTTAAAGCACTGCACCTGGCAACCCAGGCGATTCGCTGTGGCGACGCCGAGGTGATCATTGCAGGCGGCCAGGAAAACATGAGCCTGTCCAACTACGTTATGCCGGGCGCACGAACCGGTCTGCGCATGGGGCACAGCACGCTGGTGGATACGATGATCAGCGATGGTTTGTGGGATGCCTTCAACGACTATCACATGGGCATCACGGCGGAAAATCTGGCTGACAAGTACGAAATC
Source organism: Pseudomonas sp. Irchel 3A5 (assembly GCF_900187575.1). Taxonomy (NCBI): domain Bacteria; kingdom Pseudomonadati; phylum Pseudomonadota; class Gammaproteobacteria; order Pseudomonadales; family Pseudomonadaceae; genus Pseudomonas; species Pseudomonas sp. Irchel 3A5. The sequence goes on from NZ_FYDU01000011.1 coordinate 33,022, forward strand.
AGCCGCGAAGCTCAGGATGCGTTCGCCGCATCCTCTCAGCAGAAAGCCGTTGCTGCGATTGAGGGCGGACGCTTCGTTGATGAGATCACGCCGATTCTGATCCCTCAGCGCAAAGGCGACCCTGTGGCCTTCGCAACCGACGAGCAACCGCGCGCAGGCACCACCGCTGAAACACTGGGCAAACTCAAACCCGCTTTCAAGAAGGACGGTTCGGTGACGGCGGGTAACGCCTCATCGCTGAACGACGGCGCGGCTGCGGTAATCCTGATGAGTGCGGCCAAGGCTGCAGAGCTGGGCTTGCCCGTGCTGGCGCGCATTGCCGCCTATGCCAATGCCGGTGTTGACCCGGCAATCATGGGCATCGGCCCGGTCAGTGCGACCCGTCGCTGCCTGGATAAAGCCGGTTGGTCGATTGAGCAACTGGAGCTTATCGAAGCTAACGAAGCCTTTGCCGCACAGGCATTGTCCGTCGGTAAAGAGCTGGGTTGGGACATGGCGAAGGTCAACGTCAACGGCGGAGCCATTGCGTTGGGCCACCCGATTGGCGCATCAGGCTGCCGCGTGCTGGTCACCCTGCTGCACGAGATGATCAAGCGCGACGCCAAAAAGGGCCTCGCGACCTTGTGTATTGGTGGTGGCCAAGGCGTGGCGCTGGCATTGGCGCGGTAATCAAAACCTCCACAGGTGCTGCATTGGAATGCGATCCCTGTGGAAGACCTTGCTAGCTGACGTGGGACCGGCTTTGGCCGGGAAGAGGCCGGTACATCCGCCAAATGTGTATCGAAACAAATGCCGCCTTCCCGGCTAAAGCCGGTCCCACGTCTTGCGCAGATCCCGCTGGTATTGCATTCACAACCTGACATCAGGCCTGACCTGATAAACTGCCGCGCCTACATCCAGCCAAGGCGCTTCGCATGTCTTCCTTGATTCAGGCGCTTAGTGTCGCCCTCGATAACCGTCAACCTCTGCTCGCCGAGCTGCATCAGCAAGGTACGGACTGTTATCGGCTGTTCCACGGCAGCCAGGAAGGCGCCAGCGGCCTGACCATCGACCGCTACGGCCCGCAATTGCTGGTGCAGAGTTTCCATACGCGCCTTGAGCGCGACGTATTGCTTGAGCTGCACGCTGCCGTAAACGCCCGGCTGGGCCTGGATTTCCTGCTGGTTTACAACGATCGCTCCCAAGGTAACTCACGGATTGATCGCGAAGACGCCGTCTACAAAGCCGAACCCGCAGCACTGGAAGACCTGATCGGCCACGAATGGGGCCTCAATTATCGCGTGCGTGGGCGACATGCCGGGCAAGATCCGTTGTTGTTTCTTGACCTGCGCAACACTCGGGGTTGGGTCAAGCAGCACAGTAAGGGCAAAAGCGTGCTCAACCTGTTTGCGTATACCTGCGGTGTTGGCCTGAGTGCGGCGGCGGGCGGTGCCAGCGAGGTGTGCAACCTGGACTTCGCGGAAGGCAACCTGGCAGTCGGTCGTGAAAACGGCGCACTTAATCCGCACCTGCCGGGTATGTCGTTCATCCAGTCCGACTACTTCCCAGCAATCCGTCAGTTGGCAGGTCTGCCCGTCACCCAGCGACGCGGTCACAAACTGCCCGACTACGTGAAGCTTGAGCAGCGCCAGTACGATCTGGTCCTGCTCGACCCACCCGCATGGGCGAAAAGCGCTTTCGGCACAGTGGACTTGCTGCGTGATTATCAAAGCCTGCTCAAGCCTGCGCTGCTGACCACCGCCGAAGATGGCGTATTGATCTGCTGCAATAACCTGGCAAAAGTCAGCATGGATGATTGGCGCGAGCAGGTACTGCGTTGCGCCACCAAGAGCGGGCGGCCGGTCCGCGATTGGCAGGTCATGCCGCCCGCTGTGGACTTTCCCTCAATGGACAATCAGCCACCGCTGAAGACCCTGATCTTGCACCTCTGATCACCGTACAGAGTTTAGGGAAATATCCTACGACATGGAGAGGCGGTGCCTTCGGAACCAGATTGGCATGCCATACTCCAAGGAGCTCCCATAAAGTCCGATAAAGAGAGACGATGCCTCACATGTCCAAAGGATTGATACGCACGATTGGTACCCTGCTGGTCGTTTTCGGACTCTATAGCGTTCTGGGCTTTCTGATTTTGCCCGGTGTTGGTTTGCGCATTGCCAACCAGCAACTGGAGAAGTATTCCACCGTTCCGGCACGACTGGAGCGTATTGAGTTCAATCCCTACAGCCTGAAGCTGACCCTATGGGGCCTGAATATCGGCGCGCCGGGCAAAGAACAGATTGCTTTTGAAAAGCTTTACGCCGATCTGCAGATCGATAGCCTATGGACCCGCGCCCTGCATTTGCAGGCCATTGAGCTGGTCAAGCCCAAGACAGAGCTGTTGTTCGATAAAAACGGCGCGCTGAACCTGACTCAACTATTCAAGCTGCCGCCGAACGAACCCGCTGCCGCCGATGAACCGGCCAGCAAGCCTTTCCCGCTGCGTATCGACGAGATCAAGCTGGCCGACGGTTACGTGCATTTTAAAGACATGCGCCCTGGCGAACCTATTGAGTTCCTTTACGACAAACTGAACTTTGAGCTGAAAAACCTCAGCACATTGCCTGAAGACAATGCGGACATGACACTGGTCGCCGCCGGTCCTGATGGCGGCCAGATTGATTGGGTCGGACGTATAAGCCTGATTCCAATCACCTCACAAGGCACTTTGAAAGTCACTGACAGCAAGATGAAGCTCTGGTGGCCTTACGTGCGTGACGCGCTGCCACTGGTGTTGAAAGACGGCGTACTCAATTTCAGCACCGCCTATTCGCTCAATCTTTCGAAAGAAACCGAATTCAAGCTGACTGACACCGCGCTAAGCATTGCGCCGTTCGCCATCGACGCTCCGGATGGACGCCCACTGGCACGCTTGCAGCGCCTTGACGTCACCGAGAGCTCCGTCGATCTGGCTAAACAATTAGTCACGGTCGGCAAGGTCCGCAGTAACCGGCTGGAAACCTGGGCAGCGCTGGAAGCAGATGGTCAGCTTGACTGGCAAAAGCTGTTCGCGAGTCAGCCCGCCAGACCTGCTGCCAAATCAGCCGCCACACCTGACGCGAAACCTGCGGTGGACGACAAGGCAGCACCGGCACCCGCAACGGCCGATGCTCAACCAACTGCTGCCAAACCAGCGGCCGCTTCCAAGCCATGGCAAGTGCTGCTCAAAGACGTGCAACTGCGTGACTATCAGGTTCACCTTGCAGACCGCAGCCAGAAAGAGCCGGTCGCGCTGGACGTGGGCCCGTTGAATCTGGACATGCAGAACTTCGACAGCCTGAACAAATCACCGTTTACCCTGAAGCTCGATACCGGCGTGGGCAAGCAGGGCAAGCTTACCGCTGCGGGCGATGTCAATCTGAACCCGGTCAGCGCAAAGCTGCAGGTCACCACCAAAGACATCGATCTACGTGTGGCTCAGGCTTACATCAGCCCGTTCATTCAGCTGGAACTGCGCAGCGGCATGCTGGGGAGCGATCTGGCGGTCAACCTTAAAAGCACCGAACCACTGGCGTTCAATATCAATGGCAAGGCGCAAGTCGAACAGTTGCACACGTTGGATACGCAGAAAAAACGTGACTTCCTCAAGTGGCAAAAGCTCACGCTGGAAGGCCTCAATTACGAGCACGGCGACAGTCTGAACATTGCCAGGGTCAATCTGGAGCAGCCTTATGCGCGCTTCATGATCAATAATGACCGGACGACCAATATCGATGACCTGCTGATCCCGCAACCGGCAGACAAAAAGCCGGTCGCCAAGACCAGTGCTTCAGCTCCCAAGGAAAAGCCGCTGGGCATTCGTATCGGCGAAGTGAATATCAATGACGGTTCAGCCAACTTTGCTGACTTCAGCCTTACACCGAACTTCGCCACTGCGGTTCAGCAACTCAATGGGCGTATCGGCACGCTGGATAATCGCCAATCCAGCCCTGCCACGGTCGACGTCAACGGCAAAGTGGACAGGTATGCGCCGGTCACGATCAAAGGCAGCCTGAACCCGTTTGACCCGATGTCTGCGCTGGACATCGCCACCAGCTTCAAACGCGTGGAACTGACCACACTGACGCCGTACTCGGGCAAGTTCGCCGGGTATCGCATCCGCAAGGGTCGACTCAATCTGGACCTGCATTACAAGATCACCAAAGGCCAGTTGCTGGCTCAAAACAAGGTTGTGGTCGAGCAGCTGGAACTGGGCGAGAAGGTTGATAGCCCAGACGCCGTCAATCTTCCATTGCGACTGGCAGTGGCGCTGCTCAAAGACGTGGACGGCAAGATTTCCATTGAGCTGCCGGTCTCCGGGGATTTGAATAACCCCCAGTTCAGCGTCATGCCGATTGTCTGGCAGACCCTGCGTAATCTTGTTGTCCGTGCCGCGGCATCGCCGTTCAAGTTCATTGGCGGATTGGTCGGCGGCGGAGGCTCTGAGGACTTGAGCAGCATAAGGTTCGCGCCCGGAGCCACCGAACTGAGCCCGGACACCCAGAAAGCACTGGATAAGCTCGCAGCAGCCCTCAAGGAACGCCCTACCCTGCGTCTTGAGATTGAAGGCACCAGTGCGGCGAGCAGCGATGGCCCGTTCCTCGCCCAGCAGCGTCTCGAACGCGAATACCAATACACGTACTACAAGATCCTTCAGCGCCGCGGCGACAAGGTTCCGGCCAGAGCGGCCATGGTTGATGTGCCTGACAGCGAAAAAGCGCCAATGCTGGAAGGCATTTACCGCGCACGCCTGAAAAAGCAGCCGCCAGCGCAATGGGCGGACCTGGGCAAGGAGGAGCGCTCCAACAAGATGCGTTCCGAGATTATTCAGTTCTGGAGCGGCAACGAGGTACTGTTGCGCGAACTCGGGCAGAACCGTGCCAGCAGCATCAAGGATTATCTTGTGGACAAGGGTAAGCTCGAAGACGAGCGCGTCTATTTTGTCGATGCCAGGCTTGGTCAGGCAGAGAAAGATGGCAGCGTGATCAGCCCACTGCATCTGGACAGTGAGTAACTATGCGTACCCCTTTGATTGCATGCTTCGTCTTGTTCGCGGTTTGCGCTTCTGCTCAGGCTTCCACCTTGCGCTGCGGCAGTCAGCTCATCAGCGCCGGTGATCGTGCGTTTGAAGTACAGCAAAAGTGCGGCGCTCCCGTGAGCCAGGAAGTCATCGGCTCCAAGGAGACCTTCAGCGGCAATTATCGCCAGTCTGAAGAGGTGAAGATCGAAGAGTGGATCTATGGACCGGACCACGGCATGTATCAGTACCTGCGCTTTGAGGGCGGTCGACTGGTAAGGATCGACAGCAAGCGGGGGAATTAGGGAATACCGCGTTCAGACGTGGGGCCGGCTTTAGCCGGGAAGAGGCCCGCACAGCCGTCGCATTTGTATCGTTCTGAATGCTGCCTTCCCGGCTAAAGCCGGTCCCACGTCGAGTAGGGCCACACCAATAGAAAAAGCCCCGACGTTTCCGCCGGGGCCTTTAATGACCACATCCTTGTGGTCCTTCGCATGAACCTTTCCAGAATCAGCGGTTACCCATCCAGGTTACCCGCCAATCCCTTTACTCGTTCAGCGATGAATGTCTGATTACTCAGCTTTCAGGGCTTCAGCTGTGACGCCTTTAACGCCTTTGATTTTCTTGGCGATGGCAACAGCTGTAGTTTTTTGAGTTTCGGTTACTTTAACCTCGGAGGACAGGGAAACCACGCCGTTCTTGGTTTCTACCTTGATGTCCGAACCTGGGATGCCTTTTTCGGTCAGCAGATCAGCTTTAACCTTGGTGGTGATCCAGGTATCAGAAGTGTCTTGTTTAACTTCTTGAGTAGTGGTGTTAGCAGCTACGACCATTGGGGTAGCGGCGGTCTGAGCGAAGGCAGCGTTGGCCATAGTCAGAGTCAGTGCAGTAGCGGTGGCAGCAGCAATAGCGAACTTCTTCATACGAGTAACTCCTGTTTTTCTCAGAAACTGCGCCAGCAAGTGGCAGCAGGGTTACTGGTATATATCGCAAGCGGTGTGCCAGTTTATAGCGATGGGTAATATTTATATAAATCAATAGCTTACAATATTAGCCGATTTCCAGAATCGTGCAGATTGCCCGCTCGTCGATACTTTCGCGTGCAAGATGCATGCTTTACCCAGTTTGCAACAAAGTTCAGTAACTACTTAATTAGACACATAAAAAAGGGATCCCGAGGGATCCCTTTTTAGTAGCTGGCTAATCTACAGATCAGACGCCCGATGCTTTCGCAGCGGCAACGTCTTTGATCGACAGCTTGATACGGCCACGGTTGTCGACGTCCAGTACCAGCACTTCGACTTCCTCGCCTTCTTTCAGGATGTCAGTCACTTTCTCAACGCGAGCATCGCTCAGCATGGAGATGTGAACCAGACCGTCCTTGCCAGGCAGGATGTTTACGAATGCGCCGAAGTCGACGATGCGCTCAACCTTACCAACGTAGATCTTGCCGATCTCGGCCTCAGCGGTGATACCCAGAACGCGCTGACGTGCTGCCTCAGCCGCTTCCTTGGTTTCGCCGAAGATCTTGATCGAGCCGTCGTCTTCGATATCGATCGAAGCTTTGGTCTCTTCACAGATTGCACGGATGGTCGCGCCACCTTTACCGATGACATCACGGATTTTGTCGGTGTCGATTTTCATCGCGATCATGGTCGGAGCATTTTCCGACAGCTCGGTACGCGACTGACCAATGATCTGGTTCATCTGACCGAGGATGTTCAGGCGCGCTTCCAGGGCTTGGCCCAGAGCGATTTCCATGATTTCTTCGGTGATGCCTTTGATCTTGATGTCCATCTGCAGCGCTGTAACACCTTTAGCGGTACCGGCTACTTTGAAGTCCATGTCGCCCAGGTGGTCTTCGTCACCCAGGATGTCGGTCAGGATGGCGAACTTCTCGCCTTCTTTAACCAGACCCATGGCGATACCGGCAACAGGTGCCTTCATCGGTACACCGGCGTCCATCAGTGCCAGGGAAGCACCGCACACGGAGGCCATGGAGCTGGAACCGTTGGACTCGGTGATTTCCGAAACGATACGGATGGTGTACGGGAACACGTCAGCGGCAGGCAGCATGGCCTGAACCGAGCGACGCGCCAGACGGCCGTGACCGATTTCACGACGACCAGCACCACCCATACGACCACACTCGCCCACCGAGAACGGAGGGAAGTTGTAGTGCAGCATGAACGGGTCTTTTTTCTCGCCCTCGAGGGTGTCGAGCAACTGCGCGTCACGTGCGGTACCCAGAGTGGCAACAACCAGTGCCTGAGTTTCGCCACGCGTGAACAGAGCCGAACCGTGAGTCTTCGGCAGAACGCCTACTTCGATGTTCAGCGGACGTACAGTGCGAGTGTCGCGACCGTCGATACGTGGCTTGCCGTTAACGATGTTTTCGCGAACGGTGCGGTATTCGATTTCACCGAAAGCCGCTTTGACTTCGCTGGCGGACGGGCTGCCTTCTTCAACGGCCAGTTTGGCAACGATCTGATCTTTCAGCTCGCCCAGACGCGCGTAGCGGTCAGCTTTGACAGTGATGGTGTAAGCCTGGGAAATCGCGTCGCCGAACTCGGCGCGGATCGCGCTCAGAAGCGAAGTGGCTTCAGGCTTCGGCGTCCAGGCCCAGGTAGGCTTGGCAGCTTCGGCGGCCAGTTCCTTAACAGCCTTGATCACCGACTGGAATTCGTCGTGGGCGAACAGTACTGCGCCCAGCATCTGGTCTTCGGTCAGCTCTTTGGCTTCCGATTCAACCATCAGAACGGCTTCTTCGGTACCGGCTACGACCATGTCCAGGCTCGAAGCCTTGAGTTGCTCGTAAGTCGGGTTCAGCAGGTAGCCGGTGCTTTCGTGGAAAGCAACGCGCGCTGCGCCGATCGGACCATCAAAAGGAATGCCGGAGATTGCCAGAGCAGCCGAAGTACCGATCATCGCAGCGACGTCCGGATCGGTTTTCTTGCTGGTGGAAACGACGGTGCAGACAACCTGCACTTCGTTCATGAAGCCTTCCGGGAAGAGCGGACGGATCGGACGGTCGATCAGACGGGAAGTCAGGGTTTCTTTTTCGGAAGGACGGCCTTCACGCTTGAAGAAGCCACCAGGGATTTTACCTGCAGCGTAGGTTTTTTCCTGGTAGTGCACGGAAAGTGGGAAGAAGCCTTTGCTTGGGTCTGCTGTCTTGGCGCCGACCACAGTCACAAGTACGGTGACGTCGTCGTCAACGGTGACCAATACAGCACCCGAAGCTTGACGGGCAATACGGCCAGTCTCGAGGGTTACGGTCGATTGACCGAATTGAAATTTCTTGATTACCGGGTTCACGGTTTCCTACCTTCTTTGTGGCTCTTGGGGAACTGGTTTCTTACGAATTCTTGGGCGGTGCGGGGAATCGGCCCCACGACTGTCCAGATACAACTAGAGGCTGGGAGCCTGCCAGCCCAGCCGGAAAACCAGCAGGACAACGACAGACAACCAACCTCTATCCGAGTCGTTATTAGCGACGCAGACCCAGACGACCGATCAGGGCGCTGTAACGGCTAACGTCCTTACCTTTCAGGTAATCCAGCAGCTTACGACGCTGGTTTACCATACGGATCAGACCACGACGCGAGTGGTGATCTTTACCGTTGGCCTTGAAGTGGCCTTGCAGTTTGTTGATGTTGGCGGTCAGCAGTGCAACTTGCACTTCTGGCGAACCAGTGTCACCAACAGCTTGCTGGTAGTCGGTTACGATCTGAGCTTTTTCTTCAACGCTGAGTGCCATGTGGGCAATCCTTTTATCAGGAAACCATTCCGAAGAGCGGTTTCAACAGGCCAAGGGCAAACCCTTGTATTAAAAGATGAGGAATGACCGTGCCTGTTAACAGCCATCCTCTCCCGGATCATTCACATGACCCGGGGTTCGGTCATTCTGACCGAATCAAGCGACGTGGCGCGATCCGCCCGTCTTCGCTCACTTCACCGATACCGATGAAGCGACCATTGTGATCCTGCACGCGAACCATGCCGAACTGCGGCGCGTCCGGTGCTCTTACCGGCTGACCATGCAACCAGTAAAACGAACTGTGTTCCGAAAACTGCAATAACGGCCAGTCCTGCAAACCGCTGTCCGATGGCATCAGGAAGCGATCAACCGCTTCGTTACCGCCGTCGGCGTGCACTTGCTCCAACTCATCCAGGGTGACCGTCTGGGTCAAGCTGAAAGGTCCGGCTTGTGTACGACGCAGTTGCGCGACATAAGCACCGCAACCCAGTTTCTCACCAATGTCTTCAACCAGGGTACGTATATATGTACCTTTGCTGCAATCCACCGAGAAGCGTGCAGTGTCTGCATCACTTTCGAGCAATTCCAGGCGCGCAATAGTAACAGAACGCGCTTCACGCTCCACTACTTCCCCAGCACGAGCGAGCTTGTAGAGCGGCTGCCCGTCACGCTTGAGCGCGGAGTACATCGGAGGTATCTGACTGATTTCACCGCGAAATTCAGGCAAAACCGCTTCGATATCGGCACGACCAACGGTCACCGGGCGCGTTTGCAAAACCTCACCTTCGGCATCGCCGGTGGTCGTGGTTTTACCTAATTGCGCCAGGGTTTCGTAGGACTTGTCTGAATCGAGCAGGTATTGCGAGAACTTGGTGGCCTCACCAAAGCACAGCGGCAGGACGCCACTGGCCAAGGGGTCGAGGCTGCCAGTGTGACCGGCTTTTTCGGCATTGAGCAACCAACGCACCTTTTGCAGGGCTGCGTTGGAAGTGAAGCCCAGCGGTTTGTCGAGCAGGATGATCCCGCTGACGTTACGACGAATGCGCTTGACCTGAGCCACGCCTTATTCCTCGTTGCTTGCTGGCTTGGTGCTTTGCGGCTCGTCACCGGCATGCTGGCCGTCTTCGGCAACAGCACGTTCGATCAGGGCCGACAGGTGCGCACCACGCACGACGCTTTCGTCGTAGTGGAAGTGCAACTGAGGCACGCTGCGCAGTTTCATTTCACGGGCCAGTTGCATGCGCAGGAAACCTGCAGCGGAATTCAGCACCTTGATGGTCTGCGAAATTTCTTCTGCGCTGTCCTGACCCATGACGGTCATGAAGATTTTTGCGTGACCAACGTCGCGGCTGACATCAACAGCGGTGATGGTGACCAGACCGACACGCGGGTCCTTGATTTCGCGACGGATCAGTTGAGCCAGCTCGCGCTGCATCTGATCGCCAATGCGTTGGGTACGGCTATATTCTTTTGCCATGTTTTGCTACCTGATGCTGACCGGGGGCGAAACCCTCGCGGTCTGAAAGCGGCAAACGCCCGGCCTGACAGATGTCGGACCGGGCGTTGCGTGTTGAGCCCATGACAGGGTCTGCGGCATTTGCATGCGAAGACCTGCCATGGCTCCTATAGCTCGCGACTTAGAGGCTGCGAGCCACTTGGACCTTCTCGAAGACTTCGATCTTGTCACCGACTTTGACGTCGTTGTAGCTCTTGACGCCAATACCGCATTCCATGCCGGCACGAACTTCGGAAGCGTCATCCTTGAAGCGACGCAGGGATTCCAGCTCGCCTTCGAAGATAACGATGTCTTCACGCAGTACGCGAATCGGACGGTTACGGAAGACAACGCCTTCGACAACCATGCAACCAGCGATCGCGCCAAACTTCGGCGAACGGAACACGTCACGCACTTCGGCAATACCCAGGATATTTTCCCGAACATCGCTGCCAAGCATACCGGTGAGGGCTTTCTTGACGTCTTCGATGATGTCGTAGATCACGTTGTAGTAACGCATATCCAGACCTTCCTGCTCGACGATCTTGCGAGCGCCAGCATCGGCACGCACGTTGAAGCCGAACAGTACAGCGTTGGAAGCCAGCGCCAGGTTGGCGTCGCTCTCGGTGATACCACCGACACCGCCGCCGACTACGCGTACTTGCACTTCGTCGTTACCCAGGCCGTTCAATGCGCCCTGCAGAGCTTCCAGGGAACCACGGACATCAGATTTGAGGACGATGTTAAGCGTCTTCTTCTCTTCCTGACCCATGTTCTCGAAGATGTTCTCCAGCTTGCCAGCGTGAGCACGGGCCAGTTTGACTTCGCGGAACTTGCCTTGACGGAACAGAGCCACTTCACGGGCTTTCTTCTCGTCAGCCACTACGCTCATCTCGTCGCCAGCGTCCGGAGTACCGTCCAGGCCGAGAATCTCGACCGGAATGGATGGACCCGCTTCCTTGATTGGCTTGCCGTTCTCGTCGAGCATGGCGCGGACGCGGCCATAGTTCGAACCGACCAGTACCATGTCGCCCTGACGCAGCGTACCGTCCTGAACCAGAACAGTAGCGACCGGACCGCGGCCCTTGTCGAGACGCGATTCAACAACCACACCACGGCCAGGAGCCGAAGGCGTTGCAGTCAGCTCAAGAACTTCAGCCTGCAACAGTACCGCTTCGAGCAGTTCGTCAACACCGGTACCCATCTTCGCGGAGACCGAAACGAACGGTGTTTCACCGCCCCACTCTTCGGACGTCACGCCGTGAACCGACAGCTCACTGCGGATGCGATCCAGGTCAGCGCCCGGCTTGTCGATCTTGTTCACTGCAACCACCAGCGGAACACCGGCAGCCTTGGCGTGTTGCACGGCTTCGATGGTCTGTGGCATCACGCCGTCGTCAGCAGCAACGACCAGAATCACGATGTCAGTCGCCTTGGCACCACGAGCACGCATTGCGGTAAACGCAGCGTGACCCGGGGTATCGAGGAACGTGACCATGCCGCGTTCGGTTTCAACGTGGTAAGCACCGATGTGCTGGGTGATACCACCGGCCTCGCCAGCAGCAACCTTGGCACGACGGATATAGTCGAGCAGGGAAGTCTTACCGTGGTCAACGTGACCCATTACGGTCACAACCGGAGCACGGGAGAACGTCTCGCCTTCGAACTTCAGCGATTCAGCCAGGGAATCTTCCAGGGCGGTGTCGCTGACCAGGGTCACTTTGTGGCCCAGCTCTTCAGCAACCAGTTGGGCAGTTTCCTGATCCAGAACCTGGTTGATGGTGGCCGGAGTGCCCAGCTTGAACATGAACTTGATGATCTCAGCTGCCTTGACCGACATTTGTTGTGCCAGGTCGCCGACAGAGATGGTCTCACCGATTTTCACGTCACGAACCAGAGGACCGGTTGGGCTCTGGAAGCCGTGAGCGTTACGCTTCTTCAGCTTGGCCTTGCCACGACCACCACGACGGAAGCCATCGCTTTCTTCGTCGGTAGTACGCGGTGCAACGCGTGGCGCTGGCGCTTTCTCTTTAACAGAGGCGCGATGCGGGGCGTTCTTGCGATCGCCGTCACCACCACGAGCGTTGCGATCATCGCTGCGCGGTTTGTCCGGGCGACGCTGTTCATCACGCTTGCGCACTTCGGCAACCGGTGCCGGAGCAGGTGCAGCAGGTGCTTCCTGAACAGGCTGGGCAACCGGAGCTGGCGCAGCTACGGCTTCAGAGGCAGCAGGTGCTGGCGCTGAAGGCTGATTACGCGCTTCTTCTTCGGCGCGACGCTTGGCTTCTTCTTCAGCCTTCTGACGTGCAGCATTTTCTACGGCGCGACGTTCATCAAGCTCGCGCTTGCGCTCGGCCTCGATTTCTTCCGGGCTGCGCTGCACGAATACTTTCTTCTTGCGTACTTCAACGCTGATGCTTTTGCTGCCAGCAACACGCAGGGTGCTGGTGGTTTTACGCTGCAGCGTGATCTTGCGTGGTTCTTCCACTTTCGCCTTGTGACTGCTTTTCAAGTGAGTCAGCAACGATTGCTTCTCACTGTCAGTCACTTTTTCTTCGGCGGCGGTGTGCGGCAGACCTGCCTCACGCATCTGCTGCAACAGGCGCTCTACCGGTGTTTTGACCTCATCGGCCAGTTGTTTCACCGTGACTTGCGTCATGCACTTCTCTCCTCAGGCCGCGCCTAATTACTCGAACCAGTGGGCTCGGGCGGCCATGATCAACTTGCCGGCACGAATATCATCAATGCCGTCGATGTCGAGCAGATCGTCAATAGACTGCTCGGCCAGGTCTTCGCGGGTAATTACGCCGCGCACCGCCAGTTCCATCGCCAAATCCTTGTCCATACCCTCAAGCGAGAGCAGGTCTTCGGCCGGATGGGCGTCTGCCAGCTTTTCCTCTGTAGCGATGGCTTTGGTCAACAAACGATCCTTGGCCCGAGCACGAAGCTCGTTGACGGTTTCCTCGTCAAAGCCGTCGATGTTGAGCATCTCCTCCACCGGTACATAGGCAATCTCTTCCAGGCTGGTGAAGCCTTCATCTACCAGCACTTGCGCCAGATCTTCGTCGACTTCCAGCTCGTCGATGAAGTTGCGCAGGATGTCGCCGGTTTCTGCTTGCTGCTTGGCCTGGATGTCCGATTCGGTCATTACGTTCAGGGTCCAACCAGTCAGTTGACTGGCCAGACGCACGTTCTGACCGCCACGACCAATGGCCTGAGCCAGGTTGTCGGCACCGACCGCGATGTCCATTGCATGGGCGTCTTCATCTACGATGATTGCCGCCACTTCAGCCGGGGACATCGCGTTGATGACGAATTGAGCCGGATTGTCATCCCAAAGGACGATATCCACTCGTTCGCCACCCAGTTCGCCCGAAACAGCCTGAACTCGCGAACCACGCATGCCGATACAGGCACCTTGCGGGTCGATTCGTTTGTCCTTGGAGCGAACAGCGATTTTTGCACGTGAACCCGGGTCACGAGAGGCAGCCATCACCTCGATCAGACCTTCAGCAATTTCCGGCACTTCAATGCGGAAAAGCTCAATCAGCATCTCTGGCGCTGTACGCGACAGAATCAGCTGCGGACCACGGTTTTCTGTGCGAATTTCCTTCAACAGGGCCCTTAGACGGACACCTACGCGGAAGGTTTCGCGGGAAATAATGTCTTCACGAGCCAGCAGCGCTTCGGCGTTGTTACCCAGGTCAACGATAACGTTGTCACGTGTAACCTTCTTGACCGTGCCGGAAATGATTTCGCCCAATCGTTCACGATAGGCGTCAACCACTTGCGCACGCTCGGCTTCGCGAACTTTCTGCACAATAACTTGCTTGGCAGTCTGCGCGGCGATACGGCCGAACTCGATGGATTCGATTTTTTCTTCGATCAGGTCGCCGGCTACAGCACCTGGCCTTTTCTCTTGAGCCTGATCGACAGCCAACTCGTACGCTGGATCGTCAAGATCTTCATCTTCGACTACTGTCCAGCGACGGAAAGTCTCGTAATTACCTGTTTGACGGTTGATCTCTACACGCAGCTCAACTTCATCTTCAAAACGTTTTTTTGTCGCGGTGGCCAGGGCCAACTCCAGCGCTTCAAAAATCACATCTGCCGGAACGCCCTTTTCATTGGACACCGACTCAACAACCAGCAGTACTTCTTTGCTCATCGTACGCCTCGCCTTTCGCAAGCCATTGGATCCGCGGGATCCGCAGTATTTGGCACGTATCAGTCAAACGTGGGAATAATGTTGGCCTTGTCGATCATATCGATCGGCAACAGGAACTCGTGGTCTTCTACCTGCACCACAACGTCCTGCTCTTCTACACCACGCAGAAGGCCCTGAAAGTTGCGTCGTCCTTCGAAAGGAGAACGCAGCTTGATCTTCACTTGTTCACCGGCAAATTTTGCGAACTGCTCAATAGTGAACAGTGGGCGTTCCATGCCAGGCGAGGAAACTTCAAGGGTGTATTCAACGGAGATCGGATCTTCAACATCAAGAACACCGCTGATCTGACGGCTCACGATGGCGCAATCGTCCACCAGCACACCGCCTTCTTTATCGATATAAACGCGCAACATTGAGTGGCGACCTTGAGCCGAAAACTCAATACCCCAGCATTCATAGCCCAGGGCCACGACCACCGGGGCCAGCAAGGCCTGCAACTCTTCTAGCTTGCTCGACACCTGAACCCCCTCGTGCATGTATGTGCATGCTATGCAAAATAAAAAAATGGGCGAAACGCCCATCCTTGAAACGCCGTCGAACAGCGGCGTTGAAAGTGTCCAGCTAACAAAAAGCCCCTTAAAAGGGGCTCCTTAAACTGGTTGCGGGGGCCGGATTTGAACCGACGACCTTCGGGTTATGAGCCCGACGAGCTACCAGACTGCTCCACCCCGCGACAAAGCTGGGGCGGAAGTATACGACCGATCCGTTTCAGGGTCAATGTAACCTTCCACCTACAAGAAAGCCCGCAACAGCGGGCTCTCCTGATAATTGGTACCGAGAAGGGGACTCGAACCCCTACACCCTATGGGCACAACCACCTCAAGGTTGCGTGTCTACCAATTCCACCACCTCGGCAATACATCTTTGGCAGCCTCAAACATCACTGCCTGTTGAAACCTTACTTCTGCTCTGGAGCTTGAGGTACGTCAGCTGGAACAACGGCTGGCTTTTGCCCTTCGAGCACCGGAACATCATCTGCTGCCGGTTTTTGCTTCACTTCCATTACTGCTGGATCTGGCAAACCTTCCTGAGTCAGCTCATGAGCTTTCTCTTTAGCAAAGTAACCTAACCCCAAGCTGGTTATGAAAAAAGCTGCGGCGAGTATACCAGTAAACTTACTAAGAAAGGTAGAGGAACCTTGGCTTCCGAAGACAGTATTTGATGCACCTGCTCCGAAAGACGCGCCAGCGTCCGCACCCTTACCCTGCTGCAGCAATACCAGGACAACAACGCCCAGAGCGGCCAACAGATGAAAAACGACTACGACTGTTTCCAGCATTTTTTCAGTTTCCCGCGGCGCGAATAATCGCACCGAACTCAGCTGCATTCAGGGAGGCACCACCAATGAGCCCCCCATCGATATCCGGCATGCCGAACAGTTCGACCGCATTGGCCGCCTTCACGCTGCCGCCATAAAGAAGCCGCACGCCTTGTGCGACCTCAGCATTCTCTTTCGCCAACTGTGCACGAATGGCTGCGTGCACGTCCTGCGCCTGTTGAGGCGAAGCGGTCAGCCCGGTGCCAATGGCCCAGACTGGCTCGTAAGCGATTACTGCATTCACGAGAGCATTGATGCCCAGCGCTACGATGATGCTGTCGAGCTGCTGCCCGACCACTTCAAGCGTTTTGCCAGCTTCGCGCTCTTCGAGGGTTTCGCCGACACACAGCACCGGCGTAAGGCCGCTTGCCTGAGCTGCAGCGAACTTGCGAATCAGAACATCATCGCTCTCGCCCATGACCTGGCGACGCTCCGAGTGACCCACAAGTACCAGCGTGCAACCTGCATCAGCCAACTGACTCGACGAAATTTCGCCGGTCAATGCACCCTGCCCTGCTTCGTGCGCGCAGTTCTGCGCACCCACAGAGATTGATTTGCCCTGCAAGCCCTCAACCACCGGGATCACGTGCAGGCTCGACGGAAACACCGCCACATCAACACCGCTTGGGAGAACCTGCTCTGCAAGGCCCTCGATCAGCTCAGCGACGCTGGCGCGGGTACCGTGCATCTTCCAGTTACCAGCTACCATAGGGCGACGCATGCTGTACCTCGTCGGTCAAAGTGGGCGCAGATGTTACCCAACACTTTCAACACTGGCAAGCCGAAATCAGGCGCAAACTTCAGCAACCAGTTTCGCGAGCTCATCGGCGTAACCGCGAACCTGTACTTCGTCCTCACCTTCAACCATCACACGGACCAGTGGCTCGGTCCCGGACTTGCGCAGCAACACACGGCCGCGACCCTCCATGGCTGCCGTTACACGGTCGCAAGCCTCTTTGACAGCCGGGTGTGTGACCGGATCAACACCGCCCGAGAACCGGACGTTTACCAGGACTTGCGGACATTTGCGAAGGGCCTGACGCGACTGCGCAAGACTCTCCCCATTGCGACGCAGCGCAAGGAGCACTTGCAGCGCAGCGATGATCGCGTCCCCGGTCGTGGTGTGCTGGAAGCAGACCACGTGGCCGGAGTTCTCGCCACCGATCTGCCAATTGCGCTCCAGAAGCTCCGCAATCACATAACGGTCGCCCACGTTGGCGCGAACAAACGGAATATCCAGGTCAGCCAGGGCCAGCTCCAACCCCAGATTACTCATCAACGTTCCGACTACGCCGCCTTGCAGACGGCCACGAGCATGGAGATCACGGGCGATGATGAACAACAACTCATCACCATCAACAACAGCGCCAGTGTGATCCACCATCAACACGCGGTCGCCATCACCATCAAAACCGATGCCGAGGTCTGCATGCTCGGCGAGGACAGCTGCCTGCAACGCCCCCATGTGGGTGGAGCCACAGTTTTCGTTGATGTTCAGGCCATTGGGCTGAGCAGACAAAACGGTGACCTGAGCCCCAAGCTCACGGAAGACGTTTGGCGCCACTTTGTACGTCGCGCCGTGAGCGCAATCGACCACCAGCTTGAGACCGGCAAAGTCGGTGCTGGTCGGCACGCTGCTTTTACAGAATTCGATATAGCGGCCCGCAGCGTCGTTGATACGCGAAACCTTGCCCAGCTTTTCCGACTCAACGACCGTCATCGGCGCATCGAGCAACTCCTCGATCATCAACTCGATCTCGTCGGGCAGCTTGGTGCCCTGACCAGAGAAGAATTTGATGCCGTTATCGTAGTGCGGGTTATGCGAAGCGCTGATCACGATCCCGGCTTCCGCATGAAAAGTGCGGGTCAGGTACGCGATCGCAGGCGTAGGCATTGGCCCCAACAGCATCACATCAGCGCCAGCGGCAGACAGACCTGCCTCAAGCGCTGATTCGAACATATAACCGGAGATACGCGTGTCCTTGCCTACCAGAATGCGGCAGGCGCCAAGACGTCGAAACGCCATGCCCGCAGCCCAACCGAGTTTCAGCATGAATTCGGGAGTGATAGGGAATTGCCCCACTCGACCACGAATGCCGTCGGTTCCGAAATATTTCTTGGTAATCATGGATGCTCCGTATTCTTATTGCGCCGCTTCAACCGCGGCAATCATCCGCACGACGTCGACCGTTTCGGCCACATCATGCACACGTAGAATTCTTGCGCCCTTGGTCATCGCCAATGCGGCGAGAGCAAGACCACCAAACAGACGCTCGCCCACCGGACGCCCCAACGCACCGCCAATCATGCTCTTGCGCGAGACACCCACCAATAGCGGGCGGCCCAGAAGATGCAATTCATGCATATGCTTGAACAAGCTCAGATTGTGATCGAGGCTTTTGGCAAAACCAAAACCCGGATCAAGAATGATGCGCTCTTCAGAAATGCCCGCAGCAACGCACTGATCCATCCGCTCGCGTAGAAACGCACCCACTTCGGCGACCAGATCGTCATATCGAGGATCATCCTGCATATCCCCCGGCTCGCCACGCATGTGCATCAAGCACACCGGGAGCCCGGTCGCAGCCGCCGCATCCAGCGCACCGTCACGGCGCAATGCCCTGACATCATTGATCAAACCTGCGCCCAGTCGAGCGGTTTCACGAATGACGGCGGGCGTGGAGGTATCCACCGAGATGATGACGTCCAGCTCGCGACCAAGCGCCTCGACGACAGGGGCCACGCGCTCAAGCTCTTCAGTAGGCGAGACTGCACGCGCCCCCGGACGAGTTGACTCGCCCCCCACATCAATCAACGTAGCCCCCGCAACAACCATCGCTTCGGCGTGCCGTAGCGCAGCGTCGAGATGGGTGTAGCGACCACCATCGGAGAAGGAATCAGGCGTTGCGTTGAGGATGCCCATAACATGCGTACGGGACAAATCAAGAACCCGGTTGCCGCAAGGCAACCGGGTCGGGTACAGCACAGAATTCATGTCAGGCCTTAGTGTTCAGCGGCAGGACCACCGATCGGGGCTTCCGGACGAACATCCGGAGGTGTCACCGGAGTACCTGGGGTACCCGAGCCACCTTCCCAATCGCGCGGTTCGCGCGGAGTACGGCCAGCCATAATATCGTCGATCTGCTCAGCATCAATCGTTTCGTACTTCATCAACGCATCTGCCATCGCGTCGAGCTTCTCACGATTGTCGGTGAGGATCTGTTTGGCGGTGCCGTAGCACTGATCAATGATGCTGCGCACTTCGGAGTCGATCAAGCGTGAGGTATCAGCCGACAAACCACTGCTGGAGCCACCACCGCCACGACCCAGGTAGCCCTGATCTTCATCTTCACCGTACAGCAGAGGACCGAGTTTCTCGGACAGACCCCACTTGGTCACCATGTTCCGGGCAATCTGACTGGCCCGCATGATGTCGTTGGAAGCACCGGTGGTGACACCGTCAAAACCAAGGGTCATTTCCTCAGCAATCCGACCGCCATACAACGAGCAGATCTGACTGATCAACGCACGCTTGGACAGGCTGTAACGATCTTCCTCGGGGAGGAACATGGTCACACCCAGCGCACGACCACGAGGAATGATCGATACTTTGTAAACCGGATCATGCTCTGGCACAACACGGCCCACAATTGCGTGACCTGCTTCGTGATAAGCAGTGTTGCGCTTCTCTTTCTCGGACATGACCATGGATTTGCGCTCAGCGCCCATCATGATCTTGTCTTTGGCAAGCTCGAACTCTTTCATCTCGACAATGCGCTTACCGGTACGGGCAGCAAACAGCGATGCTTCGTTAACGAGGTTGGCAAGGTCAGCACCGGAGAAGCCTGGGGTACCACGTGCGATAACACCTGCGTTAACGTCGTCGCCCATTGGCACTTTGCGCATGTGAACCTTGAGAATCTGCTCACGGCCACGGATGTCAGGCAAACCAACCACCACCTGGCGGTCGAAACGACCTGGACGCAGCAACGCCGGGTCCAGTACGTCAGGACGGTTGGTCGCGGCGATGACGATGATGCCGTCATTCATCTCGAAACCATCCATCTCTACCAGCAACTGGTTGAGGGTCTGCTCACGCTCATCGTGACCACCGCCCATGCCAGCACCACGATGGCGACCTACAGCGTCGATCTCGTCGATGAAGATGATGCAAGGCGCGTGTTTCTTGGCTTGTTCAAACATGTCGCGAACGCGGCTTGCACCAACACCCACAAACATTTCAACGAAGTCGGAACCGGAAATAGTGAAGAACGGCACTTTCGCTTCGCCCGCAATGGCTTTAGCCAACAGGGTTTTACCGGTACCCGGTGGACCCACCATCAGCACACCACGAGGAATGCGGCCACCCAGACGCTGGAACTTGCCCGGATCGCGGAGGAACTCGACCAGCTCTCCCACTTCTTCTTTGGCTTCATCGCAACCTGCGACATCAGCAAGTGTCGTCTTGACCTGATCTTCCGAGAGCAGGCGTGCCTTGCTCTTGCCGAAGCTCATCGGGCCGCCCTTGCCTCCCGCACCACCTTGCATCTGGCGCATGAAGAACATGAAGACAGCGATGATGACGAGAATCGGGAAGCTGGCTACCAGCAACTGGGTCCAGATGCTCTGCTGCTCAGGCTGCTTGCCTTCAACAACAACGTTGTTGTTGACCAGGTCGCCGATCAGGCCGTTGTCCTGAATAGCCGGGCGAATGGTCTTGAAGGAGTCGCCATCGGTACGCTTGCCCGTAATGACGTAGCCATCAACCGCAACTTTCTCGACTTTGCCATCCTTGACCTGCTGGATGAACTCGGAATAGTTGAGGGTCTGCGGCTCGTTAGGGCTGGAGAAGTTGTTCATCACCGTCACAAGGACAGCCGCGATGATCAACCACAGGATCAAATTCTTTGCCATATCGTTCAATTAGCTACCCTCTGAAGCAAGCTCCACGCAGAGCGTGCCTCGCATGATATTCACCGGCCTAACTTACTACAGAACCCGCAGATGTGGCAGGCACCGTCTGTAACCCTTTGTGAAACTTTGACTACACGATGCTCGGTGATGCTGCATCGACAAGGCCATTTAAAAAAATCTATCGCTGCACCTCAAAGGCGCTCAACGCTCGCCGAACCTTCAATTCCGCGGAAACCACGCCCCAGCAGATACTGCTCGCGGGAACGATCACGTGACGAAGAAGGCTTACGCATCTGAACCTTGTCGAACAGCTTGCGGATGTCCTTGTGGTACATATCAAAGCCTTCTCCCTGGAAAACCTTGATCAGGAAATCACCACCCGGCCGCAAAACCCGCCCGGCAAGATCGAGTGCCAGCTCACAAAGAAACATTGCGCGAGGCATATCGACAGCGCTCAATCCACTCATATTGGGGGCCATATCGGAAATCACAAGGTCTACCTGTGTATTACCGACAGCTTCCAGAATTTGCGCCAGCACTGCGTCTTCAGTGAAATCCCCTTGAATAAAGGTGACATCAGGGATGCTGTCCATCTCCAGAATATCCGACGCAATCAGCCGACCTTGACCACCAATCAGACGACTGGTCACCTGCGACCAGCCTCCTGGCGCTGCGCCCAGGTCAATTACGGTCATGCCTGGACGGATGATTTTGTCCTTTTCCTGAATCTCGAGCAGCTTGTAGCTGGCGCGTGAACGATAGCCGTCCTTTTGCGCCATTTTGACGTATTTGTCGTCGAAGTGTTCTTTGAGCCAGTTATGGCTTGTCTTGGAACGGGCCACGGGGCACCTCAAAAATAATCGAGTCGTGATTAAGTGGGCGGTCCCGGACTCGCTCGGGTAAACTGGCCGCCGCTTTTTACAAGATCAGACGCAGAGGTCAGATTATGCCGCTCACTCAAGAGCAGAAGAAACAGTACAAATCCATTGGCCACCACCTGAAACCGGTATTGATCGTGGCTGACAATGGTTTGACCGAAGGTGTGCTCGCCGAACTGGAGCGCGCACTGAGCGATCACGAGCTGATCAAGATCAAACTCAACATCCTGGACCGCGAAAGCCGCCTTCAAGCCATTGCCGAACTGTGCAAGGCCGGATCTGCGGATCTTGTACAGGTCATCGGCAAGATGGCGCTGATCTACCGCAAGAACCCAAAGGTAAACAAGCAGCTCTCAAACGTCCACCGCGCAGTTTGATGCAAACCACCAGGGCCGCGTCAGCGCGCCCTGGTGCTGCTTCCCGGCGCCGGTTGCAAAACCAGCAACAAACCGGACACTCCCAACGCCAGATAACTCATCAACTGCCAGATCAATGCGCCCGCTGAAAACGGGCGACTTGCCTCAAATGTGGCGGACTTCAACAATCTCGTACTCAATAATGCCACCCGGTGTTTTCACGGCCACCACGTCACCCTCTTCCTTGGCAATCAAGGCGCGGGCCAATGGTGAACCTACCGAAATCTTGCCGAGTTTGAAGTCAGCCTCATCCTCACCCACGATGTGGTAAGTAACGCGCTCATCGGTCTCGACGTTGGCGATTTCCACGGTGGTGCCGAAAATCACTTTGCCGGTGTGCGGGATGGTTGTGACATCAATAATGACCTGATTCTGAATCCGGCCTTCAATGTCGCGAATCCGCGCTTCGACCATACCCTGCTGCTCACGAGCAGCGTGGTACTCAGCGTTTTCCTTCAAGTCACCCAGCTCACGCGCAGTACCAATGTCCTGGCTGAGCTTGGGGCGAACCACCTTGGTCAGGTGAGCGTGTTCTTCTTCCAGGGCTTTCGCGCCCTGGACAGTCATGGGGTATTTGATCATGCCTTCAATCCTGCATGTAGATCCTGCAAGCGACGCACGGTCTTTTCCGGACCGAATTTCAGCGCTTCGCAGATGGCTTCGCCCGCAGCAATCGTAGTGGTGCAGTAGATCTTGTGCTGCAGGGCATTGCGACGAATGGAGTAGGAATCAGCGATCGACTGACGACCTTCGGTCGTGTTGATGATCAGCGTCACTTCATCATTCTTGATCATGTCGACAACGTGCGGACGGCCTTCGGTCACTTTGTTGACGCGACGAACCTTCAGGCCCGCCGCTTCAATGAGCTTGGCAGTACCGGCAGTAGCGACGATTTCGAAACCGAGGCTGATCAGATCACGCGCAACGCCAGCCACCAAAGGCTTATCGTCGTCACGCACGCTGATGAACGCAGTACCGCCAGTCGGCAATACTTCGCTGGCACCCATCTGGGCTTTGGCGAATGCTTCACCGAATGTATCACCTACGCCCATCACTTCACCGGTCGACTTCATCTCCGGGCCGAGGATCGGGTCAACGCCAGGGAATTTGGCGAATGGGAACACCGCCTCTTTCACGCTGTAGAAGTTCGGGATGATTTCTTTGGTGAAGTTCAGTTCCTTCAGGGTTTTGCCAGCCATGACGCGAGCCGCGATCATTGCCAGGGAAACACCGATGCACTTGGAAACGAACGGCACGGTACGCGAAGCACGCGGGTTCACTTCGATCACGTAGATGTCTTCACCCTGCAACGCCAACTGCACGTTCATCAGGCCGACAACACCCAGTTCCAGGGCCATCTTCTTCACCTGCTCGCGCATTTCGTCCTGGATATGCGCCGGGAGCGAGTACGGAGGCAGCGAGCAAGCCGAGTCACCGGAGTGAACACCCGCCTGTTCAATGTGCTGCATGATCGCGCCGATCACCACGTCGGTACCGTCGCATACTGCATCGACGTCCATTTCAATGGCGCAATTCAGGAAGTGATCCAGCAGCACCGGGCTGTCGTTGGACACTTGAACCGCTTCACGCAGGTAGCGCTTGAGTTCGTCTTCCTGATAAACGATTTCCATCGCGCGGCCGCCCAACACGTAGGACGGGCGAACAACCAGCGGATAACCGATCTTGGCAGCAGCGCGAATCGCTTCGTCTTCGCTACGCACAGTGGCGTTAGGCGGCTGACGCAGGTTCAGACGCTCAACCATTTGCTGGAAGCGCTCACGGTCTTCTGCACGGTCGATAGCGTCAGGGCTGGTGCCGATGATTGGCACGCCAGCCGCTTCAAGGGCGCGAGCCAGTTTCAGAGGGGTTTGGCCGCCGTACTGAACGATAACGCCTTTAGGCTTCTCGACACGGACGATTTCCAGCACGTCTTCCAGGGTTACTGGCTCGAAGTACAGGCGATCAGAGGTGTCGTAGTCGGTGGACACGGTTTCCGGGTTGCAGTTGACCATGATGGTCTCGTACCCGTCTTCGCGCAGTGCGAGGGCCGCATGCACACAGCAATAATCGAACTCGATGCCCTGGCCGATACGGTTAGGGCCGCCACCCAGGATCATGATCTTGTCACGATTGGTGGGGTTGGCTTCGCACTCTTCTTCATACGTCGAGTACAGGTAAGCAGTATCAGTGGCAAACTCGGCAGCGCAGGTGTCCACACGCTTGTAGACCGGGAACACTTCCAGTTTCTGACGATGCGTGCGCAGGTTTTTCTCGGTCACACCCAGCAGCTTGGCCAGACGTGCGTCAGAGAAACCCTTGCGCTTGAGGCGGAACATCAGGTTGCGGTCGATAGCCGACAGCCCCAGAGTCTTGACCTTCTCTTCTTCCTTGATCAGATCTTCGATCTGCACCAGGAACCACGGATCGATCATGTTCATGGCGAAGATTTCTTCGACCGTCATGCCCGCGCGGAATGCATCAGCCACGTACCAGATACGCTCGGCGCCTGGCACGGTCAGCTCACGCTTCAGAGTGCTCATGCTTTCCGGGTTGCTCAGGTCCAGCTTTGGATCAAGACCGCACACACCCACTTCCAGACCGCGCAAGGCTTTCTGCAGGGATTCCTGGAAGGTCCGGCCGATAGCCATTACTTCACCGACCGACTTCATTTGCGTGGTCAGGCGAGCGTCAGCCTTGGAGAACTTCTCGAAGGCAAAACGTGGCAGCTTGGTGACTACGTAGTCGATCGAAGGCTCGAAAGACGCTGGGGTCTTGCCACCAGTGATTTCGTTTTGCAGTTCGTCGAGGGTGTAACCGATAGCCAGTTTGGCGGCAACGCGGGCAATCGGGAAACCGGTCGCTTTCGAAGCCAGTGCCGAGGAACGCGACACACGCGGGTTCATCTCGATCACAACCATACGGCCGGTGTCCGGGCAGATGCCGAACTGAACGTTGGAACCGCCGGTTTCAACACCGATTTCACGCAGTACCGCCAACGAGGCGTTACGCATGATCTGGTATTCCTTGTCGGTCAGCGTCTGCGCTGGCGCAACAGTGATCGAGTCGCCGGTGTGAACGCCCATCGGGTCAAAGTTTTCGATGGAGCAGACGATGATGCAGTTGTCCTTTTTGTCGCGGACAACTTCCATCTCGTATTCTTTCCAGCCGATCAGGGATTCGTCGATCAGCAGTTCCTTGGTTGGCGACAGGTCCAGACCACGGGTGCAGATTTCTTCGAACTCTTCACGGTTGTACGCGATACCGCCACCAGTGCCACCCATGGTGAACGACGGACGGATGATGCACGGGAAGCCCAGCTTCTCGAGCACGGCATTGGCTTCTTCCATGGAGTGGGCGATACCCGAACGCGGGCAGTCCAGACCAATGGATTTCATGGCTTTGTCGAAACGCGAGCGGTCTTCTGCCTTGTCGATGGTGTCGGCATTGGCACCGATCATCTCGACGCCGAACTTCGCCAGAACGCCTTCGCGTTCCAGGTCCAGCGCGCAGTTCAGAGCAGTCTGACCGCCCATGGTTGGCAGCACGGCGTCTGGACGCTCTTTCTCGATGATCTTGGCAACGGTCTGCCATTTGATCGGTTCGATGTAGGTCGCGTCGGCCATTGCCGGGTCGGTCATGATGGTCGCTGGGTTAGAGTTCACCAGGATGACGCGGTAACCCTCTTCGCGCAGGGCTTTACAGGCCTGGGCGCCGGAGTAGTCGAATTCACAGGCCTGACCGATCACGATAGGACCGGCGCCGAGAATCAGGATGCTTTTTATGTCTGTACGTTTTGGCATGGGTTTGTCACTCAAATCCGTAGGTCAGTCGGCAAGCCGTCTTGAACTTCTTTGCAGCCACCGGGCGGTCTTCGCCGGACGTTTCATCCAGGTCCAGCCCGGCGCTGCGCGTCACATTCTCAAGGCAACCGTTTAGCGTCGCTTGGCCATGGTTTCGATGAAGCGATCAAACAGCGGAGCCACGTCCGCCGGGCCCGGGCTTGCTTCAGGGTGACCCTGGAAGCTGAACGCGTCCTTATCGGTACGCTCAATACCTTGCAGGCTGCCGTCGAACAGCGACTTGTGGATCGCACGAACGTTGGCTGGCAGTGTTGCTTCATCCACCGCAAAACCGTGGTTCTGGCTGGTGATCATCACAACGCCGGTGTCCAGATCCTGGACCGGGTGGTTGGCACCGTGGTGGCCATGGCCCATCTTGACCGTCTTGGCACCGGATGCCAGCGCCAGCAGTTGGTGACCCAGGCAGATACCGAATACCGGAATGTCGGTTTCCAGCACTTCCTTGATCGCCTTGATGGCGTAGTCGCACGGCTCAGGATCGCCAGGGCCGTTGGACAGGAAGACACCGTCAGGCTTGTAGGCGAGCACTTCACTGGCAGGCGTTTGAGCCGGAACGACGGTTACGCGGCAGCCGCGCTCAACCAGCATACGCAGGATGTTGACCTTGACGCCGTAGTCATAGGCTACGACGTGGTATGGCAATTCGGATGCGGCAATTTCAGGGCAAGTGTCGGTCTTCAACGACCAGACGCTGGAGCGCCACTCGTAGGATTCCTTGACGCTGACGACTTTCGCCAGGTCCATGCCTTTCAGGCCCGGGAAGCCGCGCGCTGCTGCAATGGCTGCTTCTTCGGAAATGTTGTCACCGGCCATGATGCAGCCGTTCTGTGCACCTTTCTCACGCAGAATGCGGGTCAGGCGACGGGTGTCGATTCCTGCGATTGCCACAACGTTGTTGGCTTTCAGGTAATCATCCAGTGACATCTTGTTGCGCCAGTTGCTGGCAACCAGCGGCAGATCACGAATGACCAGACCAGCAGACCAGACGCGATCCGACTCGGCGTCTTCAGGGGTGGTGCCGGTGTTGCCAATATGCGGGTAAGTCAGAGTAACGATTTGCTGGGCATAGGAAGGATCGGTAAGGATTTCCTGATAGCCTGTCATGGCAGTGTTAAACACTACCTCGCCAACGGTTTGACCGTCGGCTCCAATGGCTTCGCCGCGAAAAATGCTGCCATCAGCAAGGGCGAGTATGGCTGGCTTAGTCAAGAAGACCTCCCGTAAGTAAAGCCTGAAAGGGCATTCGCAGGTTGCAAAAAAGCGGAATGACGTAGTTACGTCACCCCGCTTTCTTATAGAATCATCTGCGCGCTTTTAGTGGACACACTAAAGCTGTAGCTTACAGAAAAAGGCTTTTTTGGTCTACCGCCAATGAGGCGAAATGACGGGGGAATGCGACAGAAGTTCCCGAGAAAGGATAAAACAGAGGCGCAAACCCTGAATCTCACGGGCCGCGCCTCTCTTGTAGCGGTCAATCAATGCAGATCGAGAACGTCCTGCATGTCATAGAGACCCGCTTCACGACCCTCAAGCCACATTGCAGCCCTGACGGCCCCCTTGGCGAACGTCATACGGCTTGAAGCCTTGTGCGTGATCTCGACGCGCTCGCCTTCAGAAGCAAACAAGACGGTGTGATCACCCACCACGTCACCCGCACGAATCGTCGCAAAGCCAATGGTCTGGCGATCACGGGCACCGGTCTGACCTTCACGGCCGTAGACCGCCACCTTTTCCAGGTCACGACCCAGCGCATTGGCAACCACTTCACCCAGGCGCAGCGCAGTACCGGACGGCGCATCGACCTTGTGACGGTGGTGCGCTTCGATGATTTCGATATCGACATCATCACCCAGCACGCGAGCAGCGGTGTCCAGCAGCTTCAGGCAAAGATTCAGACCAACGCTGAAGTTGGCGGCGAAGACGATCGGAATCTCTTTACCCGCCTCGGCGATACGCTGCTTTTCTTCAGCGGTGAAACCTGTGGTGCCAATGATCATGGCCTTGCCTGCCTTGCGGCAGAACGCCAGATTTTTCAGCGTCACTGAAGGGTGCGTGAAGTCGATCAGCACGTCGAACTCATCAGCCACCTTGGCCAGATCACCTGACAACGGAACGCCAATACGACCCAACGCAGCCAATTCGCCAGCGTCAGCACCCACCAGCGTGCTGTCGGGCCGATCGATCGCCGCCGTCAGGCCAGCGCCCGGCGCCTGCTGAACAGCTTCGATCAGAATTTTACCCATGCGCCCGGCGGCGCCCATCACAGCAATACGTCGCATGCCCTGCTCCCGTTACAAATCGCCGAAGAAACGCTTCACGCCGTCAAACCAGCCAGTGGCTTTCGGGGAGTGAGAGCTGTCGCCTTCAAGCGTTGAGCGGAACTCTTCGAGCAGTTCACGCTGACGACGACCCAGATTGACCGGAGTCTCGACAGCTACACGGCACATCAAGTCACCCGCACCGCCGCCACGTACCGGAGCCACACCTTTACCACGCAAGCGGAACTGCTTGCCGGTCTGGGTACCCTCAGGAATCTTCAGTTTGACGCGGCCATCCAGCGTTGGCACTTCCAGCTCACCGCCCAGTGCGGCATCGGTGAAGCTGATTGGCACTTCGCAGAACAGATGCTTACCGTCACGCTGGAAGATCGCGTGCTCGCGCACATTGATCACCACGTACAGGTCGCCCGTAGGCCCACCTTGCGTACCTGCTTCACCTTCGCCGGAAAGACGAATGCGATCACCGGTATCAACCCCAGGCGGCACTTTCACAGCGAGGGTCTTGTACTCTTCGACACGGCCTTCGCCATGGCAGGAATCGCACGGATCGGAAATGATCTTGCCGTTCCCATGGCAACGCGGGCAGGTTTGCTGCACCGAGAAGAACCCTTGCTGCATGCGAACCTGGCCAATACCGCCACAGGTTGGGCACGTCACCGGCGAGGAGCCTTTCTTGGCACCCGAACCGTCACATGGCTTGCAGTTGACCAGCGTCGGAACCCGGATATTGACCGAGGTGCCGCGCACAGCCTCTTCAAGATTCAGCTCGAGGGTGTAACGCAGATCGCTGCCACGCTGAGCGCCGCCACGACCACCGCCACCACCGCGGCCACCACCAAAGAAGTCGCTGAATACATCGCCGAAAATGTCGGAGAAGTTCGCACCACCAGCCCCGCCACCGCCGAAACCGCCGCCACCCATGCTTGGGTCGACGCCAGCATGACCATATTGGTCGTAAGCCGCGCGCTTGCTGGCATCAGACAGAACTTCGTAGGCCTCGTTGGCCTCCTTGAAGAGTTCTTCCGACGCTTTATCGTCAGGATTGCGATCAGGGTGATGCTTCATCGCCAGACGGCGATAAGCTTTCTTCAGATCAGCCTCGCTGGAGCCTCGCTCCACCCCCAATACTTCGTAATAGTCACGCTTAGCCATAAATTCTTCCGCACTCTTGAGGACGTCCGGCAAAACCCTCCTGAGCTTCGCCAAACTCGTTGAGCCCCATACAGGCCCGGACCCAACTCACGTCAATTCAACGATCCTGGTCTTCATTTCACCGGTCAGGCTGACCGGGAAAGCGGCAGAACAAGCCGCATGCAGGAGCATGACGACCTTGCCACAGCGGCCTGCGGTAAATACAGCAGGCCAAAAAAATTCGTCTGTTCCAGACACGCCAACGCGGGAGCAAGCTCCCGCGCGGCGACATCCTACCAGCGACCGCCCGAAAACGGTCAACTGGCTTGCAAGTGAGCCTGCGCTTACTTGTTTTCTTTAACTTCTTCAAACTCTGCATCGACAACGTCGTCAGCAGGCTTGGCTTCTTCCTTCGCAGCCTGAGCACCGGCTTCCGGTTGCTCTGCCTGCTCGGCGTACATTTTCTGAGCCACTGGCGCAGAAACCTTGGACAGCTCTTCAACTTTGGCGTCGATGGCAGCTTTGTCATCGCCTTTGATAGCGGTTTCAAGAGCAACCAGCGCAGCTTCGATCGCCGTCTTCTCTTCAGCGGTCACTTTGTCGCCAGCATCGGAGATCATTTTGCGAGTCGAGTGCACCAGTGCGTCGCCCTGGTTACGCGCGGTCGCCAGCTCTTCGAACTTGCGGTCTTCTTCGGTGTTGGCTTCAGCGTCACGGATCATTTGCTGAATTTCTTCGTCAGACAGACCTGAGTTAGCCTTGATCACGATCGACTGCTGCTTGCCGGTCGCCTTGTCTTTGGCGCCTACGTGCAGGA
This sequence comes from Pseudomonas sp. Irchel 3A5, assembly GCF_900187575.1. Lineage (NCBI taxonomy): Bacteria > Pseudomonadati > Pseudomonadota > Gammaproteobacteria > Pseudomonadales > Pseudomonadaceae > Pseudomonas > Pseudomonas sp. Irchel 3A5. The sequence continues at coordinate 63,153 of NZ_FYDU01000011.1, forward strand.
TGCCGTTGGCGTCGATGTCGAAGGTCACTTCGATCTGTGGAACGCCACGTGGTGCTGGTGGAATCTCAGCCAGGTCGAACTTGCCCAGAGACTTGTTCTGACCAGCCTGCTTACGCTCACCTTGCAGCACGTGAATGGTCACGGCGTTCTGGTTGTCGTCGGCAGTCGAGAACACTTGCGATTTCTTGGTAGGAATCGTGGTGTTCTTGTCGATCAGCGCGGTCATTACGCCGCCCATAGTTTCGATACCCAGGGTCAGCGGGCTAACGTCCAGCAGCAGAACGTCTTTGACATCACCGGCCAATACTGCGCCCTGGATAGCGGCACCCATGGCAACTGCTTCGTCCGGGTTAACGTCTTTACGAGCTTCTTTGCCGAAGAACTCGGTAACTTTCTGCTGTACCAACGGCATACGAGTCTGGCCACCGACCAGAATCACGTCGTTGATTGCGCTGATATCGATACCGGAATCTTTCAACGCGATACGGCAAGGTTCGATGGTGCGCTGAACCAGGTCTTCAACCAGCGATTCCAGCTTGGCGCGCGAGATTTTCACGTTCAAGTGCTTTGGACCGGTCGCGTCTGCAGTGATGTACGGCAGGTTAACGTCGGTCGAATTGCTCGAAGACAGCTCGATTTTGGCTTTCTCAGCGGCTTCTTTCAGACGCTGCATGGCCAGCGGGTCACCCTTGAGGTTCATGCCGCTTTCTTTCTTGAATTCGTCAACGAGGTAGTCGATCAGACGAATGTCGAAGTCTTCACCACCCAGGAACGTGTCACCGTTGGTTGCCAGCACTTCGAACTGGTGCTCGCCATCAACTTCAGCAATTTCGATGACCGAAACGTCGAAAGTACCGCCACCCAAGTCATAAACGATGACAGTGTGGTCGCCCTTCGCTTTGTCCATACCGTAAGCCAGAGCGGCTGCGGTCGGTTCGTTGATGATACGTTTTACGTCCAGACCAGCAATACGACCGGCGTCTTTGGTCGCCTGACGCTGACTGTCGTTGAAGTAAGCCGGAACGGTGATCACCGCCTCGGTCACTGCTTCGCCCAGATAGTCTTCAGCGGTTTTCTTCATCTTCTTCAGGATTTCAGCAGAAATCTGAGGAGGCGACATTTTCTTGCCGTTGACTTCAACCCACGCATCGCCATTGTCAGCTTTGGCGATTTTGTAAGGGACCATCTGAATGTCTTTCTGTACGACTTCTTCTTCGAACTTACGACCGATCAGACGCTTTACCGCGTACAGAGTATTGTGCGGATTGGTCACTGCCTGACGCTTGGCCGACTGACCGACGAGGATTTCGCCGTCGTTGGCATAAGCAATGATCGAAGGCGTGGTACGAGCGCCTTCGGCGTTCTCCAGAACCTTGACGCTGCCGTTTTCCAGAATGGAGACGCAAGAGTTGGTGGTCCCCAGGTCAATACCGATAATTCTGCCCATCTGTGAATCTCCCGAAATTTTGAATTTGGTTGCCGCAACTGCGTTTACAAATTGCGGTAGCTCTTAAACGCTTGGCCTATAAATGGGGGCCAGACAGCTGATTTCAAGCCTGCTCATCAATTGATGGCTGAACAGGCGATGGTGCCTTGCTGACCACGACCATAGCCGGGCGCAGCAGACGACCATTGAGCTGGTAGCCCTTCTGGAACACTTTCAAAACACTGTTTGGTTCAACATCGGCGCTTTCCTGCATGGCCATTGCCTGATGATGCTCGGCATTGAATGGCTGGCCATGCGGATCAATCGCTTCGAGGTGGTAACGCTTGAGCGTGTCGCTAAACATTTTCAGCGTCAGCTCGATACCTTCGCGCATTGGACGAATGCTTTCATCGTCCGGATTGGACAAGTCCAGACCACGCTCAAGGCTGTCCACGATCGGCAACAAGTCACTCGCAAACTTCTCAAGCGCAAACTTGTGAGCCTTTTCTACATCCTGTTCTGCACGGCGGCGGACGTTCTGCAAATCCGCAGCCACACGCAGGGACTGGTCCTGTGCCGCGGCCAGTTGCTCTTCGAGCACTTGCACGCGGGTTACCAATTCATCACCGGAGACTGCTTCGGCAGCCTGGTCCTGGGTCTGCGCATCCAGATTCTGTTCGTCAGCCATAGATTTCTCCTTTCAAGTACGTCCGCGAGCTCAAATCGCGCTTCTGCCCACCTATATGGGAGCGGAATTTTCAGCTTCAAGAGCAGATTTCAGCGAATCGACAAAAGTCCTCACAAACCTTCCGGCCAAAGCCAAGTCCTTATCGCGCTTGAACAAATCGCCAAATGGACTAAAAAAAGCGTGTAGCCGAACGAATCGAGCTAAATCCGGGCATTGTCATCGACAAATAAAACACTGTATAAATAACCAGACTTATCGCCTGGGAGCCACTCCATGCTGGTGCACCTTTCCGTACATAACTACGCCATCGTTGAACATCTCGATCTCGAGCTGGACCGTGGCATGAGCGTAATCACCGGTGAGACCGGGGCAGGCAAATCGATCATGCTCGATGCCCTTGGCCTGACCCTGGGCGACAGAGCCGATAGCGGCGTGGTTCGTCCCGGCGCCGATAAGGCAGACATCCTCGCGACATTCGATCTGGTCGACATTCCTGAAGCGCAGACCTGGCTCAAGGAGCGCGACCTGGACAATGACGGCCCGTGCATCCTGCGCCGGGTTATTACGGCCGAAGGTCGCTCTCGCTCCTATATCAATGGCACGCCCTGCCCCCAAGGTGACTTGAAGGCACTGGGCGAACTGCTGATCGACATTCACAGCCAGCACGAGCATCAGTCGCTGCTAAAGACCGACACCCATCGCCGCCTGCTGGATGAATACGCGGGCGCGACTGATCTGGCCCGTCAGGTACAACTCGCCGCCCAGCGCTGGCGCCAGACCCGTCAGGAACTGGACAGGCTCTCCAACTCCGGCGACGAGCAACGCGCCCGCCATCAGTTGCTGAGTTATCAGCTCGAAGAACTGGAAAGCCTCAGCCTGGGCGAAAACGAGCTGGAGCAACTTGAGCAAGAACAGAAAACCCTGACCAATGCCGAAAGCCTGCTGAGCATTTGCCGTCAGGTTGTAGAACAGTGCAGCGAAAACGATTCCGGCAACGTACTGAATGCACTAACTGCCAGCCTGCATCGCCTGGGCAGCGTCAACGACTCACCGACCGCCCTGAGCGAAGCCACCAATCTGCTGTCCAGTGCTCAGATTCAGGTGGAAGAAGCCGTGGGTGAGCTCAACCGCTTCCTCGATCATTTCGACGCCGACCCTGCCCGTCTGCAGCAACTCGAAGAGCGTCTCGACGCGATCTATACCCTGGCGCGCAAGCACCGTATCCAGCCGACTGAAGTCGCGACGCTTCAACAGAAGCTGCTGGACGAAATCGAAACACTGAATGCCAACGACGAAGCGATTGAGCGACTGGAAAATGAATTGTCGTCGTTCGCACGCCACTATAAAGAGAAGGCACGGGAACTGAGCGACCTGCGCCATCGCGCAGCGCCGGAACTGGCAGCTGCCGTGGAACATGAAATCCAGCGCCTCGGGATGCCGGGTGGGCGGTTCAGCATCGAGCTGAAGGCCAACCCCGAGAAAGAATTGCTGCCCAACGGGCTTGAACAGGTAGAGCTGCTGGTCAGCGCCAACCCGGGCCAGCCGCTCAAAGCGCTGGCAAAAGTGGCATCGGGCGGTGAGCTGTCACGGATCAGCCTGGCGATTCAGGTGATCACTGCGCAAACATCCCGAGTACCGACGCTGGTATTCGACGAAGTGGATGTCGGGATCGGCGGCCCCACGGCCGAAATCGTCGGCCAGCTACTGCGTCGTCTGGGTGATCGCGGGCAGGTCATGACCGTGACGCACCTGCCGCAAGTCGCAGCACAAGGGCATCAGCATCTGTTCGTTCACAAAGTCCGCGACAGCGAGGCCACGCGCACCGCTGTATCAAAACTGAGCAAGAATGAACGTATAGAAGAAGTCGCGAGGATGCTGGGCGGTATCGACCTGACGAAAGAGTCCCTGGCCCATGCGAAGAAGATGGTGGTGACAGCGAAGAGCTGATGACGCTTATTCATGACGTGGGACCGGCTTCAGCCGGGAAGAGGCCTGACCAGCCGCTGCATGTGCATCGTCAGAAATACCGTCTTCCCTGCTAAAGCCGGTCCCACGTCGTCAGGTTCTCCAAAACGCACAAAGGCGACCCTAAGGTCGCCTTTGCTGTTGCGTCAAAAAGGATTTAAGCCTTTTTATTGCGCACGTACAGCACCAAATTGTGATCCACCAAATCGAAACCGTGCCGCTCGACAATCGCCTTCTGAAGCTTTTCGATTTCTTCGTCGAAGAACTCGATCACTTCTCCGGATTCCACGTTGACCATATGGTCGTGGTGGCCTCCGTCAGCCAGTTCGAATACCGCATGTCCACCGTCGAAATTGTGGCGAACCACTAATCCGGCAGCTTCGAATTGGGTCAGGACACGGTAAACCGTGGCCAGTCCGACGTCCTCGCTAGCTTCCATCAGAGCCTTGTAAACATCCTCGGCACTCATGTGGCGCTGCTCGGCGGAATCGAGCATCTGTAGTATTTTGACCCGTGGCAGGGTCACTTTAAGTCCGGCTTTTCGTAGTTCGCTATTTTCAACCATGGTCAGCTTTCTCGCAGACGCTGCTTCGCAGCTTCTCTTAATGCAGGTATGATCGGGGTTTACGTTGTCCCAGCCAAGATAGTGGAAGTCGCCCACCGATGCAAAACACCAAGCTCCTGCTAACCAGTTTCACCCTTGTGGGACTGCTCGCACTCGCCGGTTGTTCATTCCCCGGGGTTTACAAAATCGACATCCAGCAAGGCAATGTCGTCACGCAGGACATGATAGACCAGTTAAGGCCGGGAATGACCCGACGGCAAGTACGGTTTATCATGGGCAACCCTCTGCTGACCGACACTTTCCATGCCGACCGCTGGGATTACCTGTACAGCTTGCAGCCTGGTGGCGGTGAACGTCAGCAAGAGCGTGTTTCGCTGATCTTCAACGGCAACGACCAATTGGTCAGCCTGTCGGGTGACTTCATGCCTGGCGTGAGCCGTGATGAAGCCATTCTCGGCAATGACGGTAATTCCACGGCCACGCCAGAGCAGCCGAAAGAAGAACCTGCCAAGCCAGGCTCGCTGCTTGATCAGATCCAGAAGGACGTCGACAAAGTCGAGACAGTCCCAGTTCCGACTCAGGAACCACTGGATGTGTCGCCGCAGTAAGCAAAACTGCAGGCACAAAAAAGCCCGGCATGCCGGGCTTTTTGCTGTCTGTGATTCGCTGAAACGATGGGCCTAACGTTCGCTCGCCTGCCGAGCCTTGGCGGCCTTGGCGGCTCGCAAGCGCCGAACCTCCTTTGGATCAGCCAGCAGCGGACGATAGATCTCGATCCGGTCGCCATGCTCCAGCACACGCTCATGGCTGACAACTTTACCGAAGATGCCAACCGGGCAATGCTCGAGATCCAGCTCGGGAAACTCGCCACCGACGCCGGAGAGCAGCAGTGCCTGTTGAACAGTCGCCCCTGCAGGAACTTCAACAGCACGCAGCAGTTGCCGGTCCACACCGGCGTGCACCAGCTCAACGGTGATCATCGTCTCAGGCATGCAGCTCTTTCGCTCGCTGACAGAACGCATCCACCAACGTATTAGCCGCTTGATTGAACAAAGGTCCAAGCGTGGCGCGAACGATTGGGCCTGCGTAATCGAAGGACAGATCGAGACTGATCTTGCAGGCTTTCTCGCCCAGCGCCTTGAACGTCCAGACGCCATGCAACTGCTCGAACGGCCCTTCAACCAGATCCATGATGATGGACTGCCCCGGCACCAGTGTGTTTTTCGTAACAAAATGCTGGCTCAGGCCGCCTTTGGCGATCTCCAGGCTGGCACGCATGTGCTCCTCGCTCGCCTCCAGCACTTTAGAGGCGGAGCACCAGGGCAAGAATTCCGAATAGCGCTCCACATCGTTGACCAGGTCATAGAGAGCCTTGGCCGGATAGGGCAAAAGAGCGGAACGTTGAATATGCGTAGTCATGTCAGCGTCAATTCCAAAGCTGCGCGGCAGATACAACAAGAATGCCGAACGGCGCCACATAGCGCATCAAAAAAACGTCAAAGCAAGGAGCGCCAAGGCCCGTCACCCAACCTGCGGATACTGCGAACACACGTCACCGTGGTGAACAGCGTGATGAACAAATCGACCTGGCGAGCCAGCATCGGTTCGAATGAAATATTAGTCACCTTTGCTTCAGGACCCGAAACACGCCGCCTGAGCGGGCACATTGTCCGGGATTAAATCATCGTGCTCAAGCATGCGCTTCCCCATAGCCGACATCGCGGCGAGTCCCTATAATGCGTCGCCTATGGCTAAGCTCAAGAAACACCCTACAGGGACCATCGCGCAAAATAAAAAGGCGCGTCACGATTACTTCATCGAACACAAGTTCGAGGCCGGTCTGGTCCTGGCTGGTTGGGAAGTAAAAAGTCTGCGTGCCAACAAGGTACAGCTGGTCGACAGTTATGTGCTGCTCAAAGACGGTGAGGCCTGGCTGATGGGTAGCCATATCTCGCCGTTGACGACCGCCAGCACCCACGTCATCGCTGACCCGACACGCACCCGTAAACTGCTGCTGAACCAGCGAGAGCTTGAAAAGCTGACGTCGTCTGTACAGCAGAAAGGCTATGCCTGCGTAGCGCTTTCCCTTTACTGGAAGCAGCACTTGATCAAGTGCGAAATTGCTCTGGGTAAAGGTAAAAAGGAATACGACAAGCGCCACACCGAGCGTGAACGTGATTCCGATCGCGAACTGCAGCGTGCCGTGCGTACCAAGGGTAAGGATGATTAGGCTTAGCGCCTGATTCATTACTCTGCGAGGCTCTATTTTCAGGCGCGCCCTAATGTCTGCCTGCAAATAGGGCCCCTCGACGTGGGACCGGCTTTAGCCGGGAAGGCGGCATTTCTGACGACACATTTTTAGTGACTGTAACGGCCTCTTCCCGGCTAAAGCCGGTCCCACGGCAGACGGGACAGCACAGACTAACCGCCCTACAGTTCTATCTCATCACATCCCATTACGCCGCTCAGCCCGAGCCGTGCGCTGCACCTGCAGCCGCACTTCTTCCAGCACTTCCTGCACATAAAGCAAATGGCGACTGGAAATATCGCGGGCATCGTCCGCGCGACCTTCAATAATGGCGGTGTATAACTCCCGGTGCTGACTGATCAGCATGTCGCGGGTTTCGCTGCGCTGTTTGTACATCCCGCCTATGTTAGTCACCACATTGCGCTTGAGCAGATCGAATAGCCCTCGGATGGTGTGCAGCAAAATCGCGTTATGACTGGCTTCAGCAATGGCCATGTGAAAGCTGGCATCCGCCGCGCCCTCCTCCGCTCGACTGACTTCCCCCTCACGCCCATAACAATCCTGCAACGTGTCGAACGCTACCCGCAAACGCTCGCGATCCACATCCGTGGCGCGCATGGCGGCGTAATAGGCACAGGACGCCTCAAGTGTGTGGCGAAACTCAAGCAAGTCGCGCTGCGCATCCGGGCTGCTTTCCAGCAGATGCAGCAGCGGATCGCTGAAGGTGGACCCGATGTTCTCCACCACATAATTGCCGCCGCCCTGACGGCTGATCAACAAGCCCTTGGCGGTCAGTTTCTGGATCGCTTCACGCAAGGAAGGTCGGGAAACACCAAATTGCTCGGCAAGGGCGCGCTCGGCTGGCAGACGACCACCCGATTTAAGCGTGCCCTCAAGAATCATTCGTTCAAGCTGCTCGACAATATCGTCAGACAAACGGCGCTGACGCACCTGATCAAAGCCCATCACTTTCTCCACTTCCCCGATCATGCTGCCGGGCCCGCGTATTCTGGCTGATTGCAGCCCTTCAAGCACCCGCCAGATAGCGCCTAAGAAACCGTATCAACAGTGGATTTCACAGGGCCTGCTACGAAAGTCGTCCCACGGCAAATTGACACATCAATACCAAGGCTTCTACGCTAGCGATCAGACATTGTAAATTGGTATTACCAATTATCCAATGCCAGCGTCAGCGGCTACTCTCTACTGCGCTGCAAGTACCTTTCGGGATGACGAAGGGCTTGAACTGGTGAGCTGTGCGATTCGTTCGTCAGCATCGGCAAGACGTCCGCCACCCTGGGCGCCAGACCGAAGCCTCGCACGTAAGACACGGAATACCGGGCCTATCCAAAAACAATTAGGGGCCTCCCATATGCAAACCTGGCAACAGCTCTACACACCCTTGGGCAGTCTTGGCCTTTCGGCCGCCGCTGCACTCATACCCATCGTGTTTTTCTTTCTGGCATTGGCCGTCTTCAGGCTCAAAGGGCACATCGCTGGCAGTATTACGCTGGCGTTATCGGTGCTGGTTGCGATCTTCGCGTTCCAGATGCCGGCTGGCATGGCGCTCGCGGCCGCTGGATATGGGTTTGCGTACGGGCTGTGGCCCATCGCCTGGATCATCGTGGCTGCGGTTTTCCTCTACAAACTGACCGTCAAAAGCGGTCAGTTCGAAATCATCCGCAGCTCGGTCATGTCCATTACCGATGACCAGCGCCTGCAAGTGCTGTTGATCGCGTTCTGTTTCGGGGCCTTTCTGGAAGGTGCGGCAGGCTTCGGCGCTCCCGTGGCAATTACCGCCGCCCTGCTGGTCGGCCTCGGCCTCAACCCGCTTTATGCGGCGGGGCTGTGCCTGATTGCCAATACCGCACCGGTTGCGTTCGGTGCCTTGGGGATTCCGGTGATTGTGGCGGGCCAGGTGTCTGGGATCGACCCATTCAAGATTGGCGCCATGGCGGGTCGGCAATTGCCGTTCCTGTCGGTGTTCGTGCCGTTCTGGCTGATGTTCATGATGGACGGCGTCAAAGGCGTCAAAGAAACCTGGCCCGCCGCATTGGTGGCAGGCTTGAGCTTCGGGATCACCCAATACCTGACCTCCAACTACATAGGCCCGGAACTGCCGGACATCACCTCGGCACTGGTGAGCATGGTCGCCCTGACCTTCTTCCTTAAAGTCTGGCAGCCGAAAAAAACCGGGGAAACCGTGGTCAGCAGTTCGGGCGGCGCAGCGGTCATGGGCAACCCTGGCAGTTTCAATCAGCCGCGCTCCTCGGTTAAATCGCCCTACACCATGGGCCAGATCTTCAAGGCGTGGTCACCGTTTCTGATTCTCACCGTGATGGTCACCATCTGGACGCTGAAGCCCTTCAAGGCGATGTTTCTGGCAGGTGGCGCCATGCAGGCGTGGACGATGAACATCCCGATTCCGTATCTCGACCAACTGGTGATGAAAACCGCGCCCATCGTCGCCAACGCGACAGCGATGCCTGCGGTGTACAAGTTCGATCTGATCGCGGCATCGGGTACGGCGATTCTGTTCTCCGCCATCCTCGCAATGATCGTGTTGCGAATTACCCCGAGCACCGGTCTGACAACGTTCAAAGAAACCCTGAAAGAATTGCGCTGGGCCATCGTGTCCATCGGCATGGTGCTGGCCTTTGCCTTTGTCATGAACTACTCGGGCATGTCCTCGACTCTCGCCTTGGTCCTGGCGGGCACCGGCGCAGCCTTCCCGTTCTTCTCGCCATTCCTGGGTTGGCTGGGCGTGTTCCTGACCGGTTCGGATACCTCGTCCAACGCGTTGTTTGGCTCACTGCAAGCGACCACCGCGCATCAGGTGGGCGTCAGTGATGTGCTGATGGTCGCGGCCAACTCGACCGGCGGCGTGACGGGCAAGATGATTTCCCCGCAATCCATCGCCGTTGCCTGCGCCGCAACCGGGCTGGTGGGCAAGGAATCGGACCTGTTCCGCTTCACCCTCAAGCACAGCATTTTCTTCGCCACCATCATCGGCTGCATGACCTACGCCCAGGCGTACTGGTTCACCGGCATGCTGGTGCACTGATGAAACAAGCGCCGGGCGCAGTGAGCGCGCCCGGCTGCCCACCCACTCGAGTTGTGAGAGCCCATGATTATTTCCGCTTCCACTGACTACCGCGCAGCAGCGCAACGCAAGCTGCCGCCGTTCCTGTTTCACTACGCTGACGGCGGCGCTTACGCCGAACACACTTTGCGCCACAACGTCTCGGACATTGCCAGCATTGCCTTGCGTCAGCGCGTGCTGAAAAACATGTCCGAGCTGAGCCTTGAAACCTCACTGTTCGGCGAAACCATGAGCATGCCCATGGCCTTGGCGCCCATCGGTCTGTGCGGCATGTACGCCCGCCGGGGCGAGGTTCAGGCAGCACGCGCAGCCGCCAGCAAAGGTATTCCGTTCACCTTGTCCACGGTGTCCGTCTGCCCGATTGAAGAAGTCGCACCGGCCATTGACCGCCCCATCTGGTTTCAACTCTACGTGCTCAAGGACCGCGGCTTCATGCGCAACGCCCTGGAGCGCGCCAAAGCCGCCGGGGTCAAAACGCTGGTGTTCACCGTGGACATGCCGGTGCCGGGCGCGCGCTACCGTGACGCCCATCACGGCATGAGCGGCGCGAACGGCCCGATGCGCCGCGTACTGCAAGCTATGACCCATCCTCAATGGGCGTGGGATGTCGGTGTCAACGGCCGCCCCCACGACCTGGGCAACATCTCGACCTACCGTGGTAACCCGACCGGCCTTGCCGACTATATTGGCTGGCTGGGCAACAACTTCGATCCGTCCATTTCCTGGAAGGATCTGGAATGGATCCGCGACACCTGGGACGGCCCGATGCTGATCAAGGGCATTCTTGACCCGGAAGACGCCCGCGACGCTGTGAAATTCGGCGCTGACGGCATCATCGTGTCCAACCACGGCGGCCGCCAGCTCGACGGCGTGCTGTCCAGTGCTCGCGCCCTTCCGGCCATCGCCGACGCCGTGAAAGGCGACCTGAAAATCCTCGCTGACTCCGGCATTCGCAGCGGGCTGGACGTAGTGCGCATGATCGCCCTCGGTGCCGACGCCGTGCTCATCGGCCGCGCGTTCATTTATGCCTTGGCCACCCACGGCGAGGCTGGCGTAAAGAACCTGCTCGACCTGTTTGAAAAAGAAATGCGCGTGGCCATGGTGCTGACCGGAGCCAAATCCATCAGCGAAATTTCCCGCGATTCCCTTGTCCGTGAATTGGGCGTCTGAACTCATGCATCACAACGTACGCGGCACGCCAGATGCCGCGACGTCGATACTCCTGAAAACCTGAGCCCCTGACTGCCTGAGGAAGACCGCATGAGCCTCCCTGCCTCCTTCCTGACCGAAGCCCACCGCCTGATCCCCGCCAATCGCCGCTTCGACGATCCGCTTTCGACATTGGCCTTCGGCACCGACGCGAGTTTCTACCGGTTGATTCCCAAGCTGGTGATCCGCGTTGAATCCGAAGATGAAATGATCGCCTTACTCAAACTGGCCCATCGCGAAAACGTCCCGGTGACCTTTCGCGCCGCGGGCACCAGCCTCTCGGGCCAAGCCATCAGCGATTCAGTGCTATTGGTATTGGGCGACAACTGGAACGGCCGCGAAGTGCGCGACAACGGCACGCAAATCCGCCTGCAACCGGGTGTGATCGGTGCGCAAGCCAACAACTGGCTCGCACCCTATGGTCGCAAGATCGGCCCGGACCCGGCGTCCATCAACGCCTGCAAAATCGGCGGCATTGTCGCCAATAACGCTAGCGGCATGTGTTGTGGCACGGCGCAAAATACTTACCACACCCTCGCAGGTATCCGCGTGATACTGGCCGACGGTACACGCATCGACACCGAAGACCCGAACAGCGTCGCAGCCTTTCGCACCAGCCATGCCGACTTGCTGGAACAGCTGGCCAGACTGGGCCGTGAAACCCGAGCCAACACCGAACTGGCCGCAAAGATTCGCCACAAATATCGTCTGAAAAATACTACTGGCCTGTCACTCAACGCCCTGGTGGATTTCGATGAACCGCTGGATATCCTCAGCCACCTATTGGTCGGTTCCGAGGGCACGCTGGGCTTTATCAGCGCAGTGACCTACGACACCGTCGTCGACCATCCCAATAAAGCCTCTGCATTGATCGTCTTCCCGGACGTGGAGACCTGCTGCAACGCCGTCACCGTCCTGAAAAGCCAACCCGTGGCCGCCGTCGAACTGCTCGACCGACGCAGCATGCGCTCGGTGCAGGACAAACCCGGCATGCCCGCTTTCGTACGTGAACTGTCAGCAAATGCCTGCGCGCTGCTGATCGAGGCCCGCGCCGCGCCGCGCCCTTTACTGCATGAACAGCTGGCGCAGATCATGGCCTCGCTGGCGTCTTTTCCGGTGGAGAAACAGGTCGACTTCACCGAAGACCCACTGGAAAACGCTCGTCTGTGGGCCATCCGCAAAGACACCTTCCCCGCCGTCGGCGCAGTCCGGCAAACCGGGACCACGGTGATCATCGAAGACGTGACCTTCCCCGTCGAACAACTAGCCGTCGGCGTGCGTCGCCTCATCGCGCTGTTCGACAAACACCACTACGACGAAGCCATTCTGTTCGGCCATGCGCTGGAAGGTAATCTGCACTTCGTCTTCACCCAGGGCTTCAACAACCCGGAGGAAGTGGCCCGCTATCAGGCGTTCATGGAAGACGTCGCGCAACTGGTGGCGGTGGAATTCGGCGGCTCGCTCAAGGCCGAACATGGCACCGGGCGCAACATGGCGCCCTTCGTCGAACTGGAATGGGGCCACGACGCTTATCAATTGATGTGGCAACTCAAACGGCTGCTCGACCCCAACGGCATTCTCAACCCTGACGTGGTGCTGAGCACCGATCCACAGATCCACCTCAAGCACCTGAAACCACTGCCCGCCGCTGACGAGATCATCGATAAATGCATCGAATGCGGTTTCTGCGAACCCGTGTGCCCTTCCAAAGGCCTGACCCTCAGCCCACGGCAGCGCATCGTCATCTGGCGCGACATTCAGGCGCGTAAACGTGCGGGCATCAACACCGACGAACTGGAAAAGGCCTACCACTATCAAGGCATCGAAACCTGCGCCGCCACCGGCCTGTGCGCTCAACGCTGCCCGGTGGGCATCAACACCGGCGAGCTGATCAAAAAGCTGCGCAGCCAAGAGGCCAGTCACCCACAGGCCGCAGGCTGGATGGCCAGTCACTTCAAGACCATGCTGCAAGGTGCACGCTTTACCCTGCACGCCGCCAATGGCGCGCGCATGCTGCTGGGTGCGCCACGGCTGGCAAAAATATCCGCTGCATTGAGCAAAGCGTCTGCCGGGCGCGTGCCCCAGTGGTCCCCCGCCATGCCGCAGCCCGAACAAGCGATTCGTTTCAATCCACCCAGTGAGGATCAACGGCCACGCGTGGTCTATCTGGCCGCCTGTGTGTCGCGAGTCATGGGCCCTGCTGCGGGTGATAAAGAACAAATGTCGCTGATGGACAAAACCCGTGGCCTGCTGGAAAAAGCCGGCTACCAAGTGGTGTTCCCCGACGATCAGGACAACCTGTGCTGCGGCCAGCCTTTTGCCTCAAAAGGTTACAACAAACAGGCGGACGACAAGCGTCAGCAACTGCTGGCTGCACTCAGCAAAGCCAGTCGCGGCGGCCTCGATCCGATCTACTGCGATACCAGCCCCTGCACCTTGCGCCTGATGGAAAACCTCAAAGACACCCGGCTGGATCTCTACGATCCCGTACGTTTCATCCGCACCCACCTGCTCGACAAACTGACCTTCACACCCCAGCAAGAACCCATCGCCGTACACGTCACCTGCAGCACGCAGCATCTGGGCGAAAGCCAGGCGCTGATAGAGCTGGCGCGCCTGTGCAGCATCAATGTGGTCATCCCGGAAGGCATTCATTGCTGTGGCTTTGCGGGGGATAAAGGCTTCACCACCCCGGAGCTAAACGCTCACGCACTGCGCACGCTTAAAGACGTGGTCCAGCACTGCAGCGAAGGCATCTCCACCAGCCGCACCTGCGAGATTGGCCTGTCGCAACATGGTGGCATCGACTACCACGGGCTGGTCTATCTGGTAGATCGCGTCACACAGGCGAAAATCGGCTGATCACGACACAGCAGCGGCAATCGCCCCATTTTGGTGCCTATATCGCGAAATATGGCTTTTTCACATGAGACTGTAAATTAAATAGAACCCCTGCGTTTGCGCACAGTCAGTCTAGTAAGCCCGCCAATCTGAGCCGGGCTTACTCACAGACCTCGGCGACGGGCCTCATCGACCGGCCATACCGAGTCCACAGGCGATAAAAGGAGATACACAATGAAGCGCACAGCACTCACTGGATTGTTCCTCACCGCTGCCCTGTTGGGTTCCCCGGCGTTCGCCGCCGATGACCTTTGTGGTGCCAACCTGAAAACCCTGCAGAATGCGCAGGTTTCGTCGGGCACCAACCTGGCCGCCGATACCAAGATGTCTTTGGAAAAAACCGAAAAAGAAGCAGTGGCCGCCCAAAAGGCTGGCGACGACAAGAAATGCATCGAGCTCACTACTCAAGCCATTACCAGCCTGAAAAATACCGGCTCTGGTAACGAAGGCAACAAGTAAAGCCCCGCAACGGCCAGCCTGATGGCTGGCCGAAACCAGGCTGCGACAGAAGGTCGACGCGAGGAGCTCATTGGAGTACACTCCGCGGCCTGACTGCGAAAGCAGTCACCTGGGGCCGATTAGGATTCGACGCCGGTGATGAAACTTTAGGTGCATGCCGACTTGGTAACAGAAGTCGTAAATCCACTGTTGCAACTTTCTATAGTTGCCAATGACGATAACTACGGTGCTCAACTAGCTGCGTAAGCAGCCTAGCCCGCACTTCTGGTAGCTTCGGCTCCAGCAATCATTAGGGGATGTCTGTAAACCCGAAGTGATTGTCATATAGAACAGAATCGCCGTGCAGTACGCTGTGGACGAATCGGCTAAAACTTACACAGCTCGCCCAAAGCACCCTGCCCGTCGGGTCGCTGAGGGTTAACTTAATAGACACGGCTAAGCATGTAGGACCGACAGCGGAGTACTGGCGGACGGGGGTTCAAATCCCCCCGGCTCCACCAAATTAAGAAGAAGACGCCTTAGGGCGTCTTTTTTTGTGCCTGGAAACCGACCTTTTTCTCAAGTGTCTGCCCTACCGCTGGTTCACAGTGAACGTCTTGCTAGCTTCAGGAGATTGAAAACACCTCTTCTAAAAGAAGAATATTGATGATAAATTCCGCTTTAAGAAGATCGATAGCAGGGGAATTTAATGTCGCTTCAAAAAGATATTTTACGTTTCTTAAGGACCGAGGCCTCGAAGGGTCAGGTTGAAGAGCTCGTGGACGCCATCCACTTGGCATACGAACGGGCTTTCGAGCAGAGCAAAGGCCTTCGGAACCTTCCAACACACCGAAAGCTCGCGCAAGACCGAAACTTCTTCTTGCAGGATGTCTTGATAGGTCAGAGCTCCTGGCAAGGAAGCTGTGTCTCCGCATCCCACAACGGGGAGCAATTTGCCCTGCTTAAGGCAGGTAGTACACTTATTACCGCATCAGTTGTACCGTGGCGGAAGAAGATACGCCCCTCGAAAGGTCGGCTGAAGAATTCGAGACTTAATGCTTATCTAGAGCACCTACAGAGAAATCCAGACTTGTTCGAAGGACAGGATCTTCTTGGTAAACTGCCCACGGACAGCCTGAACCTCATCATCGCTCCTTTGTCACCCGCTACGAAAAGCACGCTGGACCAATCAAAACCCCAAGTGCTAATGATCGCAGTGCCTTATGCCAACAATCTAGACAAGTTCCATTTATGGTGCACGGTTCAGGAACTTCTGCTGAGCTACGAAGACGAAGCTGATCATGAGTCTGATGAGTCTGTATGGCCAAAGCTCCGTATTCGGATGCGGAGTGAAGAAGAAAAAACCGACTCAGAAGATGACCAATAGCTTTAAATGAGGTACGTGTATCATGCGCATAGGTATTCAAGGTTTTAGACCTGAACGCCTGAAACAGCTCCGCCTCTCTGCTGACATGACGCAGACTGAACTAGCTGAAAAGCTGGAGTGCGCGGCTGGCAATATTTCCAAGTGGGAAAAAGGCGACAGCTGCCCATCAGCTCAGAGTTTCAACCGCATCTGTGAGATATTTTCTACAACGGAAAATTGGTTACTGGAAACTCCTGTTCAAGGCCATAAAACCAATCCCAGCTTTTACAGAAGCCAAGTAAGTACTCATAAGTCGTCTTGGGAAATAGGACGAGTCCGCCTGAACTGGCTTGAGGAAATATCATATAAGCTTCAGGAGGCTTTAGAATTTCCACCTGTCGATATCCCACTTTTCGAAGGTGATGACGCACGTTTGATCGATGATTCTGAGATTGAGCGGCTGGCTACTGACTTTCGAAAGAAATGGCGTCTTGGAGATGGGCCGATAAAAGACGTCGTGCATACGCTTGAGAAATCAGGGGTGGTTGTAGCAAGGGACGAGATTGGATATGTAAAAATGGACGGGATTTCGAAATGGTCGTTAGTTGATAACCGCCCTTATGTACTCCTTGCTGCAGATAAAGCTGCACCCGTCCGGAATCGATTTGACGCGGCTCATGAACTCGGACACATCGTACTACACAGCAAAATTTCCAGTGAGCAATACTTGAGTCACTATGACCTAATCGAGAAACAGGCTCACCGTTTTGCTAGCGCGTTTTTAATGCCTGCTGAGAGCTTTAGTTACGAAGTCAGCTATGCGACGCTGGATACTTTTCACTCAATGAAACCACGTTGGAATGTATCAATTGCCTCAATGATAAAAAGGTGTATTGATCTAGAGCTTGTCTCCCCTGACGCAGGTACAAGACTTTGGAAAGCCAGGTCCGCTCGCGGATGGGTTAAATCGGAACCACTAGACGACTCAATCCCTTTTGAACAACCAAAACTTCTTTCACGGAGCGTGCAAATGCTTGTGGAAAATAAAATACTTTCAAAGGACCAGCTGCGAAACGAATTAGGTCTACCCTGCGCCAGACTTGAGCGGCTATGTAACTTACCTAAGAATTATTTTTCAACAAGCAGCAAAGACAGAGTGCTGGATCTTAAGCTTCGAACCTCCAACACTAACTCTAGAATCGGTAGTTCTGCTCCAGCAAGCGGTCATCAAAAAGTTTTACAGTTCCCTAAGAAACCATTATAAAACTGATCAGTTGCCTCTACGCAAGTGGCAACTGATTTAAGCCTGCACTAGCGAACTATCGCACCCACGCCTTTAATACAACATTCAAAGTACTCAGCTGCTTCCAAGTGCAATGTTCCCTATTCTTTCCGGTGCTGGCACCCGACACCCAAGTCAAAAATCTATCTCTATCCCAACCCCTTGGATCTTAGAAAATCTATCAATGGCCTGTCGGCATTAGTTGAAAAAATATAAAAGCGGCAGTTTTCAATTCCGTTTTTTTGTATTCCCTAATAATTCGCGCAACCGAATTCACCTAGCCGACGACCTCATTTTGGCTCAGGCAAGGCAGGGCTTCTACTATTTTAACAATAATTGGCCGACCCCAGCCCATCGCAGTTATCAGAGGCAGGCCAATTGCCACCCGTCACATAGCTGTGAAGCAGACACTATCGCTAAGGTGCGCATAGCAAAAAAAGCTGTAGTGCCCCCAAGGAGAACAAAGTCCGAGAATTTACTTATATTTAGAAATATGTACATCATTTTTTTCAAAGCCAAATCGGCCAGAGCTTAACCAGGATAACAAGGACAATAGTTTTAGCTTGATATAAGCTTTACGGGGAATTGTATTTGACACCACAAAAGTTCTTCCGCAGTCCAACTGAACACAGTAAGAATACATCTCTGATTTATGAGGGTACCCCCCCAAAAATACCCCCTGATATGTGGATCTTGGATCTACCCTAACAGGAAATTCAAAACTTTTATTGATTTTCCCATCGCAAATTTTACTTATCCACTCAATCGCCCCATTGAGAGGAAGATGACCTACGGATGAAATGAACACTGGAAATGAGCTATCATTATTTATAGAAATAAAATCCGATGTCCCATATGGCCCTTTGTTCAAACTCAACCTGATACGATGGGCATCTTTTTTAAAGGTAAAATAAAGTGCAGAGAAAGAAATAGCCAAAGCCAATATCGATATCCATTCAGAAAAACTCATACCTGTCCTTTTCGTTAAAAGTAAGTGGGTCTTTGCGCGACATGACCGATTCGCAGATCCAGAAGTCATTAGCAGCACGTTTTACACAGCTTGGTCCAGTTTCTGCCTTTCGCCCCGAACAGAAAACGGCCAAACTCAATCATTCAGCTCTGTTTATGAAATGTTAATTCATGATATGAGAAAAATCGGGTCGACATTTGCGCCAGTGAAGGTGAATGAGAGGGCGGACATCAGAAGCCATAGAATACTATCCCAATACTTGACGAGGGCCAGTACGAAAACTGGGCTCAGGCCATGAAGACGGTGGGTGTTCGAATTGCGGTCCATATCAGACTCGGCACACTCACCCATATGCTCTCTGCCGGAGAGTATCCTATGTTGATGCCAAAGCAAATAGGGCATACTGACTGGACGATGATTGCTCGCGTTCATGGCCGGCGGATGCCAGCCGCAGATTCGACAACGGTATTAGAGCCGAAAGACTATGGGTAACTGATAGAAGGGAGAGCCTCCTTGTCAAAACAGACGCGAGCATTGAAGCTGATAACAAATAGTAGTGTGGGAGTCTTTCACTCTAAAGAGTGGATAAGGAATGGTTACTCATTACTTGCATCATCTAGAACGCTTCGAGCCACTTGGACATCGAATCAAAGGCTTCTGAATCGTTATCTTCGGAAACGGGACGATTCCCTTTCAAATGAAAGCCAGCTGCTTGATCGAGACCGACAGCTATTGGGACCTAGTTTGCTACTGCTAGGTTACGCAGCAGAAATGTTTTTGAAAGCCGGGCTAGCTAAAACTCTAAACGGGTGCAGCGAGCAGCTTTTTAAAACTCTCAGCAGCAAAGAATATGGTCACAATCTGCAAAAAATAGCTCAATCTATATACTTCAGACTCGACAAGCAAAGCACCGAAGACCTTGTTAGACTTCAAAGTTATATTGAAAGCGAAGGAAGATATCCTATTGAGGCCACCGACCTCAATGACCATATTGCTAAGTCTAACGAACTGAGATACAGGTCCTCTAATAAACAAAGCTACCGAAGAATGTGCGGCTTAGTTAGAAGAATTGCAAGACATAGTGCCGACCTTGGAGGTACGGCACTGACCCCGGTCACAACAGGATCTTGGCAGTACGATGGGGACGGGTACGTCAGCATGTGGATGAGGACTGATCTGCCTCCTCGGATTACCTTCCGACTAAGCCCAGAGCTCGAACAGGAGAAAAATCCAATGGCGACGCTCCGCCAAATGGTGAGGTCTTTGCCTGGACTGAACGCCGTATGGGATAGTTGTGACCTTTATGAAGAGGTCGTGGAGACTAAGGTGCTGCTAAAGAAGCGTGCAATTGAGAAATGACAGCAAATTGGCAGCTCGTATCCTGAAAGTCGCGGTTAACAGGGGATGGATGCGGTTCAAATCCCCCGCCGACGCGAAACATCGAGAAGACCGCCACGTGCGGGTGTCTCTGCTTCCAGGGGGGGTAAAGTTACTGTGATTATTTCCAATCTTATCTGCCTCAGATTATCTCGACGTGCGGATCAACAGTAGGCATGGCGTTTCTCCAGTCAAAAAAAACCGCTCATCGCAGCCGAATAGCTGAGTGTTTGCAGTCAATACCCTCTCAAGCAAAGAGCCCGCATTCGGCGGGCTCTCAGCAAGTTTTAATATTTCAGTTGGCTTGGACGCCTTTGATGAGTTCCAGGCGCATTGGGTAGCCTTGAGCCCCTTGAACAACTGTTTCGCTTTCAACGGTTTGAATCACTTTACCCTGCGCGTCCTTGGTGACTGCCACAGTCTTACTGTAGGAACTCTGAACAACACAACCACTCATGAGCGCGACCACTGCCGCTAGCGCCAAAAATTGCAAACCTTTCATTGGTATCTCCTTCCTGGAGTAAATAAAGCGCGCACTGTAGCAACGTGCCACTACAGAGGGAAGATATTGCCTTGTGATTTCGAGGCTTGTTGAACTCTGCAGGCAACACGACCCAGGCTCGGTGTCTGTCCGTCCCTCCCCATCACCGCCCAACTTATCCTTGCCCGCCCCTCCCCACCCCGCTACCCTTCCTCCCGCCGCTGCAAATTCAGCGGCCTGGGTGTAGGAACCCGGAACTATCTAGGTATGCACATGCCAACCGTTGCGACTGGAAAACGCTGTTCGTTTCCCGGTCAATCATGGTGGCTGTGCGTGGGCACGCTTCGGCGTGGCCGGGTTCCTAGAGTTCCGGTATTCCTACCCTGCGCACAGCTGCCACCCAAAGCCCGTAGGAAGGCCTCTGGCAGCTCCATTACTCCAGGAGCTCGACATGACGAATCACCAATCCCTTGAACAACTGCTCAATGACACAGACGAGCTGCTTCGCTGCGCCAAGGCGACGGCTTACGAGAGCGCCGACAGCCTGAGCGGCAGTCAGCGTGATCATGCATTTTCAGTGGTGCACTTGATTGAAATGGCGCGATGCAAGATGGAAGACGCTGTGAAGTTCAGCCACAGCGCTCCTCACCCGAGAGACGTTGCGTGAACAAAAACTAAATAGTTTCCAAAGCTGTGAGCTGTCTACGTCTACAGACGCTATGGACAGCTCTCAATCTTTCACGTCAGTGCTGAGTTCTTACTCGCAAAACGCCAATAAAGCAGCCGCTATCTGCATCGTTGCCGCCTCCCTGAGGGTGGGCTTGAAACCCGCTACGGGGTAAATCAGGCTGGCGGCTACAGCGCGAAAATCGGGGTCAGACTACCTTTGTTCTAAACGTGCTCTGCCCCAAAATTTTCAAAGCGATTCCCCCCACCCCGAAACTACTCCACTTTCACCGCGCTATCCTTCGGTAGTCCCGTCTGCGGATCCAACCCCTTGGCTTTTGCCATGTTGGCCATTAACGTCTCCGACGGAGCCTCGTGCGGTGCAAGCTGCTCTTTCTTCCACTGAAAAGTCCCGTCCCATTCGGGCAAAGCTGCAGGAGGCAGCGGCACAATTTGATTCAGTTCGGGCACGCGCGGGTCGAAGTTTTGCTCATCGATCAAGAAAATACGGATCTTCTCGTATCTTTCATAACGCGCGGCGTCACTCTTCATTCCTAGTGTTTCAGGCCCGCTCGCTTTCTCGTTAAAAGCATCCACAAGTCTGGCTGCAGCAGCAGTTTCCCCCATCATTACTGCTTGCTGGAATCCCGCCATCGCTTCGGCGTAGTGCCGGTCTCTGGCTTGTTTGATGGCAAGCTCGTACATCGCACCACCGTGTCCTTGCTGGGCGGCACAGCGATAGAGCGGCAAGGCGAACGCAATGTCCTTGGCCTTCGCCCCGAATGCCTTGGACATTGCGATCGAGTTGACGTCGAGATACTCGGCCAGTCGGTGCTGCGCCTGGGCATTGCCCAGGTCCGCTGCCTTGCGATACAGGGTTAATGCCTCGGTAAGATTCCATGCCTGGGCATACATAGCGGCCTGGAGCAGGTATCCTCTCGACGGATACTGCTGTGTGAGCAACGTTGCCAGGCGCTCGGTCTCTTTCTGGCGATTGCGGCGAAGCTCAGTGACAACACCATCGTAGCTGTCATCGATCAACTTCCACTGTAGGGACCTCAATGCCTCGGTCGCATCGGCGTTTCCATACGCGGACGCGATACGGTAATAGCGACTGATGCGGTTGAACTCATCGAGACTCCCACTGTTGAAATCCCCCTCGCGCATGTATTCAAGATGGTGTGCATAGAGGAATAAACGTTGTGCATCTGAATCCTGAGGCACGACCGAGGGGCCCGTATCCTGCGTGCACACGAAGTCTGTGCGTATACCGCTGGCCTCGATCGGCGATTCCTTTCCAACGGTCACGTTAGACCAAATCGCTAGCAACGATGCAAACAGCCCAGCTTGTATCACCTTCATAGGAACATTCCTTTCCATCCTTTGGTTTTTTGGTCGATATGAATGGGGCTGCTATTCCAGCTTCCCACCGTGCGCCCTTGCATGCTTGATGTCTCTCGACGGCGGGGCTCCGAAACGTCGGGTGTATTCGCGGCTGAATTGGGCGACGCTTTCATAACCGACCCGCAGCGCGGCGGTGTTCACGTCTACCCTGTCGGTCAACATCAGGCTGCGTGCGGCTTGCAGCCGTAACGACTTTTGATATTGAACAGGGCTGGTGCCGGTCAGCTTGCGGAAGTTGTGATGCAGAGTGGAGCTGGCCATTCCTGATCGTTCGGCGAGTTCGGCCACGTGAAGCGGCTTTTCGTAATGGAGTTTCAACCATTCAATGGCTCTGACGATGCCTTTGTCTCGATGACCATCGCGGGTGACACTGCGCAACCACTGGCCCGCACTGCTCAGCAACAGTCGGACGCATATCTCTCGCTTGATAAGGTCCGACATCAAGCCAGCCTCAAGTGGCTGCTCAATCAGTGTGGCGAGCCGAGTGAAGGCGTCGAGCATCTCGCTTGATGCCATTCCAGATGCGAAGCCCCGCGCTTGAGAAGGCACGTCCTGCCTGGAAGGTGCCTGCATCTGAATAACTTCGTTAAGCAAGGCCAGGTCGAGCTTCAGCACGATGGATAAATAAGGTGTCTGCTCACTCGCAGCGGTCACGCGAGCCAGTGTCGGAATGTCGACCGATGTGACAAAGAACGTTCCCTGCCCAAAATCACAGGCCTCTTCACCGAACGTGATTTCCTTCGACCCTTGCAGAATGATTGCCACGCAGGGCTCATAAATGCAGTAAGTGGGCGTGCCCAGTTCAGCCATTCGGTAGAAAGTCAGGTCTGGAATCGACGTCTTGCAGATCTCGTTCAGACCGATCTGCCGGGTGACTTTTTCGATAAGCCGTCCGAGTGACTGGAGACGCTCATTGGGCTCAACGGATTCGCGCGAGACAAGGGAGTGTGCATGGTCGAAACCGAATTGCGAGAGAGAACCGCTCGTCATCACATGCGCCCCAGTTAATGGAAGGTTGGAGTCTGCTGAGAGTGCGTGCTCAGCACAAGCGTATCGGCAGGATTATGCATAAACAATGGCGATTTAGGGTCACTCGCCTATCCCTCGTTGCTCTAATTTCTATCGCGAATATCGGCTTCGATGAGCCCGTAGAACTTCAGCCGCGAACGGAGAGCTGTATGGACAGACGAGATTTTCTTACCTATTCGGCAGCGGGTGCTGTAGCAGCTGCTTTGTTACCGGCATCGAGTATCGCCAGTTCGCTGGCTACAGCGCCCGCGCCCTCCCCGCTGACGGAGCCCGGAAGCGTAATGCGTACAGAAGGGCGGATTGTGCGCGCAGACCTGCCCTTCAATTCGCCCTCGCATAAGATGCGTTACATGACCCAGCAACGCTTCGGTATGGGCGGGACGCAGATCGGCAATATCTTTGCACCCATCCGTGACGAGCAGGCGAATTCCGTTTTGCAGGCGGCCTGGAATGCCGGCGTAAGACTGTATGACACCTCGCCGTTCTACGGGTTTGGCCTGAGTGAATATCGTCTGGGCCGCTTTCTACGCGGTAAGAATCCAGCCGATTATGTGATCTCCACCAAAGTCGGCCGAGTGTTGACGGCGGCGGGTGGCGTGCGCGCGGATCATGCCATCTGGAAGTCACCCGCGCCCTTCAACTATCGGTATGACTACACCGCAGCGGGTACGCGTCGCTCAGTGGAAGACAGCCTGCAACGATTGGGTCTGCCGCGTATCGATATCGTCTTTATCCATGACCTTTCGCCCGACAACACTGAACTGGAAGGTGGATGGGAGGCGGCGTATCAAGTAGCGCGCACAGGGGCAATGGTCGAGCTTGAAAAGATGCGGGCCGAGGGGTTAATCAAGGCATGGGGCTTCGGTGTCAATACGCCGAACGCTGTGGTTCAGGCGCTGACACGCGATGACCCGACTCCGGATATCGTGCTGCTCGCCTGCCAATACTCTCTTCTCGACCATCGCGATGCGTTGCGTAACACATTTCCGGCCTTGAAGAGGAAAGGCACCAGTGTCGTGGTTGGAACGCCCCTGAATGATGGGTTTCTGGGAGGACGCAGCCGATACAACTTCAGCCCGGATATACCCGCTGGTGCGGTAGAAAAGCGCGCGCGAATAATGGCGGTGGCCAGTCAACATGGTATCGACATTCATACGGCCGCCTTGCAGTTCGCCGCAGCGCATCCGCAAGTGTCTGCAATCATTCCGGGGGCGCGCTCGCCGGGGCAGATCATTGCCAATGTGCAGGCGATGAAGGTCGGCATTCCGGCAGCCTTTTGGGAAGACCTGAAAAGCCAGAGCCTGATTGATGCTGAAGCGCCGGTTCCGTCCTGAGTCAGGTAAAACCGCACTCTCCACTTGAGATCCGCTCCAGGATTGCACCACACCGCCCCCGAGCGCTCACCCTGCACTTTGACGGCCGTCGAAATAACCAGCAGCCCTGCGCCGCCATCAGAGACCCGATGTGGATGTCGAACAGTTTCCTCTTCAACTTAGGGTGTTTCTGCGCTCAGCAAAATAGTACACGTGTACTATTTTTCACGCTGAGGACGGGGCGTATAAAGCTTCATCAAATGACTGATCTAACGGCCTGAATCACTTACGAGTTTTAACATCGGAAGATGCAAGTGGAATTCTTCATTCAGGTTAACCACGTGAAAAATCAAGAATCACTCGGCGCTAACCATAAGCCTGTCGCGGGGTAAATATTGATGAACGGAGTCAGGGTATGAAGTTATTAGGTGTCGTGTTGTTGGGAGTCATGCTCTCCGGGTGTTCAAACACTCCGTTGGGAAATCTGCTGTACAACCAGCGTTTTCAGACGACCGAGGATGTACAGGCCTCATGGGTGGGATCATCGGCAGATGATTTGGTCATGTCATGGGGAACGCCCAAAAACAGCTATAAGATGGCGGATGGCTCCAGCATGCTGTCTTATGAATACCTCTGGCTTGCAGGCGCCGGTGGATATGACTCAAGGTATGTGTGGTGCGTTCAAAGGTTTCTTGTCGAGGGTGGCGTCATCACACGTTGGGGCTTGTCCGACGGCTGTCCGGTAAGACCTAAAAACGCCAAGTCAATTCCTGACACTCCAGTCCCCAAGCCGACACTTTAATTACGCTCGCTCCACGCCAACTCAATGCCCTGCCGAGAAAACTAATGGTTAATCTGTTTTCAAAGCAGGTCGTGTTGTTGATAGCCATCCTCCCTTTTACGCCCTGGTCGGAGTGCCGATTGCCTCCCGTATCTCCCGCACATCCCGCGCAGGCGGCGCCCCAAATTGCCGTAAATACTCGCGGCTAAACTGCGACGCACTTTCATAACCAACCGCAAACGCCACGTCAGACGCACGATGCTCACCGGCCAGCAGAAGCTGGCGGGCTTCCTGCAATCTGAGTTGTTTCTGGTATCGGAGGGGGCTGAGGCCGGTCATGGACAGGAAGTGGCGATGCAGGCTTGCGCGGCTCATGCCGCTGGCATTGCACAACGCGTCGATGCGAAGTTGGACGTTGTAGTTGTCGCGGATCCAGGCGACGGCTCGGCGGATACTGCCCAGTGCGCCGTCGGGTTGGGCGATCTGACGTAGCAGTCGACCTTGGGGACCTTGCAGGAGACGATAAAGCAATTCCCGTTCGACCATGGGGCCGAGCACCGGGATGTCGCCGGGCGTGTCGAGCAATGACAACAAGCGCAGCAATGTGTCGCGCAGCGGAGCGCTCATTGGGTTTATCGCGATGCCAATTCCTTTTTGTTCACTCTCGCGAACCGCAGGCATGGTCGCTGC
The DNA here is from genome assembly GCF_900187575.1 of Pseudomonas sp. Irchel 3A5. NCBI lineage: Bacteria > Pseudomonadati > Pseudomonadota > Gammaproteobacteria > Pseudomonadales > Pseudomonadaceae > Pseudomonas > Pseudomonas sp. Irchel 3A5. The sequence continues at coordinate 89,055 of NZ_FYDU01000011.1, forward strand.
CAATTCCGCCAATATCGCCGGGTCCAGCACCAGCGATACCGCGACATAAGGCTGGCCCCCTTCTGCATCCAGAATCTGTCCGATCAAGGGCAGGTCCAGAGCGCTGATAAGGTATTGCTCACTGTCGTAGCTCAGCAGGTCGTCGTTGATCGCAACGCGCTTCGAGCCTTGCAGGATGAAGCAGATCATTGAGCGATACAGGCATGGCGCCTTATCTGTAGAGCCTTGCCCCACGCAGATGTCCACACGCGGAATCGGCGTGATGGTCAGCCCCGGGGGCGCGTGACGCAGGGCTATGTCGAGATGCGGCGCTAGGTCTCTATTCATGGGGCGATTATGCCTGCGCCCGGTCACCGCGCAATACGATTGAGACAATCAGGCAATGAATTGAGCTTATTGGGCGTGGGTTACATTCCGGTGTTTGCCTATCTTGAGCGGGTCAAAACGTGCTGAAAGGCGCGCCCTAACCTGGCTGAGATAACTCATGACTAATCAAATCGCACTCATCACCGGCGCCAGCCGTGGCCTTGGTCGCAATATGGCGCTGCACCTTGCCAAACGCGGCGTTCACATCATCGGCACCTACCGCAGCGGCGTCGCAGAGGCCGAATCGCTGAAGCAGGAAATCCAGGCACTGGGCGGCAAGGTAGCGATGCTGCCGCTCGACATCACTAACACCGCCAGCTATCCGGATTTTACAAGTGCTGTGACGGATGCGTTGAAGACCGAGTTCGGCCGCGAGCGCTTCGACTTCCTCGTCAACAATGCTGGTAATGGTCTCTTCGCTAACTTTACTGACGCGACCGAAGAGCAGTTTGCCTCGTTGGTCGCCACGCACCTTCGCGGTCCGGTTTTTCTGACGCAGAAGCTGCTGCCGTTTGTTGAAGATGGCGGTCGCATCCTGAACGTTTCGTCCGGCTTCGTGCGCTTTACCTTGCCGGGTTACAGCCTCTATGCGGCAGTAAAAGCCGCACTCGAGGTGCTGACCCGTTACATGGCCGTGGAACTGGGCTCACGCCAGATTCGGGTGAGCGCCATTGCCCCCGGTGCCATCGCCACTGATTTTGGCGGCGGCGTGGTGCGCGACAACAAAGACGTGAACGCCTATGTGGCACAAGGCATCGCGCTGGGCCGTGTCGGTCTGCCGGACGATATCGGCCGTGCGGTCGCGGCTATCCTGTCCGATGACATGGCGTGGGCTAACGGGACGACATTTGATGTTTCGGGCGGGCAGTTGCTTTAGTCACAGTAGCACTACTGTTTTCGACCCGTCGTCAGCGCAATCGAAAGACCACGACCGTCTCGATTACCCCACAAATTATTAAGTTAATAAGTGGATTCAAATTATCCCGAACCGCCCATTTAGAAGAAGACGCCTCAGGGCGTCTTTTTTTGTGCCTGTAGATCCGGTAGATACAGACGCTCTCCCTCGCAAGCCACCTGCCATGCGCCGCCAACCTTGAAAGAACCTCTGTTAGGCTAAGCCCGACCTCACAAGGAATAGCCAATGAAATCCTGCTTTAAAGCTTCGGCCATTTTGCTGTCGGTTGTGCTTTCCGGATGCGATGAATCAACTGAAATGTCCTGCCCCGATAACGGCGAGCAGTTCTGGTTGCAATCACTGGATGCCTATTTTTTACGGCACCCTGAGCAGGTAAAAACAACACCCTACGAACTACAGCCAGGGGCATCGTACGACTCCAGAACGAACTGGTGGATAGTTCCGTTCGACATCGGGCCAAAGAGGCTTCAGGCGTTAATGAGCTGTGATGGTCACTTGGAGATCAGCGGGCGCTAGCTCACGAGAAGCTGGTTGTTGGTTATCCCCAAGCCTACCTGCGCCTCAAACACCGCGCCTCCCCCACCGCTCATAAAACCGTAGTAAATAAAACTGGCTCAGCATGATCCCAAGGCGCTCGTGCCGGACATTCGCGAATACATCCGTGGCAGCATGCGCCGTTTCTATACGGTGATTGGCAACGCCATCGAAGTTGGTTGGAGCCTGGAACAACTCGGCCGCTGGAAGACGCTGCCGACTGCTTCGTCGTGATGCCGCCTTACATGCCCGGTGGTGCTGAAGACTTCCTCAATAAAGTGGTGCCGGAGTTGCAACGCCGCGGGCTGTTTCGCCATGAGTACCAGGGCAAGACATTGCGTGATCGTCTTGGGTTGGGTATGCCGCAGTTGAAATGCTGAGTAGCTACGCGCCATTTAATGATCGTGGCTCACAGGCCGCCAGCGCATTCCAATGGCCTTTCACACAGCATTGCAGCCTGTGAAAAGACAGCTAAAATATAACTCCAGATACATCTTTTGGTTTGCGTGATAAGTTACTTGGAAGCCATCATCCCCTATCGGCCAGACAGGGAGGTGAAGGTGCAAAGCAGACAATTGATCAAACAGCTTGAGGCAGCTGGATGGGAACTGGATCGCATCACCGGAAGCCATCACATGTTCAGACATCCCGACAAAGGTCAGACAGTACCGGTGCCACATCCCAAAAAGGACCTCCCGTTGGGAACCGTCAGGGCAATAAAGAAACTGGCCGAATTGATGTAATCCGGATTTACCCTCTGAACGCTTAGCGGGAGACGAAAATGCAGTATCCAATATGTATCGAGTGGGGCAACGACGATACGGCCTTCGGGATTCAGATCCCCGACATTCCTGGGGCAATCACGGCGGGCGATACCTTCGAAGAGGCCTACACGGCAGCCGTAGAAATCGCGAATATTATGCTTGAGGAAATCGCAGCCAGAGGGGGTGATATTCCTCGGCCGAAGACTTGGGCTGATCATGCCAAAAATCCGGACTTTGAAGGCATGGGCTGGGGCATGCTGGAAATCGACATTACGCCCTATCTCGGGAAAACCGAGAAAGTTAACGTGACGTTGCCTGGCTTCGTGATTCAGCGCATCGACCGTTATGTGCGTGAGCACAGCATCAAAAGCCGCTCCACTTTTCTGGCTGATGCAGCCCTGGAAAAACTGGGGCGGTAAAATTTGGGCGGTAGTAGCCCCCAAACATTACGTCGCTTTTTCTATCCCCTTCACACACGTTTTGGCCCACTATGGCCGGCTTACTCACCGCCCTCGACCCGAGTCGATGGTTCTGGAGCGCGTAATGACACAAGAAAGGCTGGACCTGTTACGGCTGCCAAAGCCTATTCGTGGGCCTATTGATAAGCTGCTCCGCTCTCTCGATGCTGCCAGTACTCGCGAAGATGTTGAAAGCGAGGGTGAGCTGCAGATCGCTTTTATCCTCGGACTGGAAACCGCCAAGCGCTTGCGACCGAGTGATGTAGAGGCGCTTTACATGATTTTCGATGATGCAGTGCAGGCGCGGCTTGAGGCGTTTGGGCCGGAGAAGTAGGTGGTCGCCGCAACAAGATCGCCTATTCGCCCCAACGCCTCGCGACATCAACACACCTATCTCTGAATCGAAATGCTTTTTTCCTGCAAGAGATCGCTCTGTGCCCTGACACAGCGCTGTCGCGAAGCAAACATTGGACTTGTAGGAGCTGCCGAAGGCTGCGATCGAGGTGTATCAGGAGAAATGCTTCGCAGCCTTCGGCAGCTCCTACAGGAAATGCATTTCACCTATTAATTTGCATTTTGTTTGATGAGCGCGCTTGCCCGCGATTCGGTATGTCAGTCGATAAATACGTCGCCGGTGCCGACGCAATCGCGGGCAAGCGCGCTCCTACAGGTTCCCCGCTGCGCAAAAGCCTGGTGTCAGTGGCACCGGGGCGAATCCTGCAAATCAGAAGTTGAGCTGTTACTTAACCAACTCAATCTTCTTCACAAAAACCAACTGCTCATCCTCTGCGGGCCCGGCGATGCGGTCTTTGTTGGGTTCACTCGCCACAGTGACCTTGACGTTTCTGCCCACGATATTGGGCAGCAAGGTGGCCTCCCCTTCGTCTTCAGCGATAAACCACGAGCCGCATTTGCCATCGCAATACGCCGTGAAACGGCGGCCGTCGTTGAGCAGAACAGTGACGGTGTGATCCTCGATACCGCTGCCGGAAATCAGCGCGCCCTGGAAGGTTTCGGGCTTTGTGAGGGCGAACGTGCAGAAGTCCGGCGCGGTTCCGTCATCGGCCAACATCCCGCAGCCGCGCTCCACTTCGCTGTTGATCATTTCGCAGCTGTTGGCCGCGTTGCACGGTGGTCGGGTCGCAGGCGATACGCTGATGCATTGTTTTACGAGTAATGCCGAGCGCTTGTCTCCGATGGCTTCAGCGCAGGATTTATCAGCGGCGTTCGCCTGAAAGGCACCGAGCACACAGAACAGAAACAAGAACATCAGGTTTTTTGTTTTCATGATTTTTCCTGGCGACAGTCGGGTGTAGATGTTCGGAGTATTGCAGAGGGAAGCCGCTTTCACACCGCTGACTGAGGGCCCTCAACCTTTCTTTTTGTTCAGGCTTTTCAGGCGCTGACTGGCGCGCTGCACGGCGGCCATTTTCTCGGGGCGATTCATGCGACGCCATTTGCGGATGTCTTCCTTGTTGCGGCCGCAGCTCACGCAAAGGTCGCCGCTGAGCTGGCAAACCGAGGTACAGGGATTCTCAATGTCCTTTGCCACGCTTCAACCCCGCGCCAGACGCTGCTGCCAGTTGCCGCCATTGGCGCGCTGACATTGCTCTTCGCTGTCGAACTGCACCCGTTTGCTGACAGCGGCGATAACGATATCGGCGTCTTCCAGTGCCTGGGCCGTCAGCTCAACCATGCGTTCACGCTGGCCGCTGGCGAGGGCCTGGTCTTTCTCGACTTCTGTCTCGAATATCCACACCACGCGCAGGCTGGCAGGAAACGCTGCGTAATCCACTTCGTGGGTCAACCACGAAAAGCCGACGATTTCCGATTTTGCGGTTTCGCACGCCTCGGTCAGGGTAGACGCCAGGCGACGCTCGATACGTGCCTGATCGCGTTTGCTTAACGGCGGCATGGCGGGGTCCTTGGGTGGTTTGCGATAAGACGGTAATCATACGTTACCCAGCGCTGTCATCCATCAGCACGGGCCTTTGTAGGACTGGTCTCAATTTTCGACAGAGCCGCTCACTGGGTTGTTTGCGGGAAGTTGCGCGTCTAACCTCCCGCCCGTCGCTGCACATCAGTGACCGGGTTTAGTCGCCTGATACGTATAAATCTTACGCGTCCCGCTACAGGCATGTATTGACCTGCTTAATGGCGGCTGTATGCGGGGCACTTTCGAGTGCGCCGATTTTTATGCGGTCGGTCGACTAACCCTCATACAGCTGCCACCCCTCCATAACCCTGAAGGTGGCCGTTACCGGTTACGCATAAGGAGATCAACACGGTGAAGAACAACTCAACCGAACTTTGCACCCTTAACCGCTTCTTTTCCGTCCGCACGGACATCAGCCAGGAAGACGTCCTCTCCCACACCGCGGACCTGCTGCGCTGCGCCACCAGCACCGCCTACGAAGCCGCCGATAACCTGCACGGCGCACAACGGGACCACGCCATGTCGGTGATGCATCTGGTGGAAATGGCTCAGGCGATGGTGGATGGGTTGCTGGATCGTAAGCAGGCTGAATACGTGAGTTGAGATTAAACCTGATCTCCGGCCTGTCGTCTTGAAAGGTCACAGCCATAACTCCCCAGACCTTCATCGATCTCGAATCAAACGACCAGCCGCAGTATGCTCAGTTATCGAAAAAGGTCTGGCGATCAATGGAACCAAGGCAAAAGAAGTGCGACCAGTGTGGTGCTGTAAACCAATGGGAATCCCCAAGCCTGTCGCGCGACTGCGTGAGTTGTCATAAGGGCATGGATTGGACACTGGATATAAAGTGTCGAAATTGCAGAAAGCACAACAAGGTGCGGCCCAACGGGGTAAAGGAAGCAAAGTGTCTGCGTTGCCATAAGCCGCTGATCTGGACGTTGCACCCCGAGCTGTACATCAAGAAGCGACTGCCATTGGCCGTGCGCGTGCTGCTGTGTGCGCTTTCCTTGTGGCTCATAACGATCGTGATAAAAGCGCTGATCTATCAGGAAGTAGAGATTTTTTATCCGAGCAAGCACGGCCATTCGACATGGTTTTACTTTGCAGGTCGGGACATCATCTGGCCGGTTGCTTCACTTCTTTTCTGGGCCACTGGCGCATTGGCCTTGGTCGTCAATCATTACGATAAAAGGTTTAACGAGCGAACATACCGGAATGTGATGATCTTCAGCCTCATAGCAGGTTTCGTCCTGCATCTGCTGTCTATTCCGTTCGGAATGAAGTTGGCTTAGCGTGCCTGTGCCCTGGCATTCCGACCAGGGGTTCCCGGCTTGCTGGATCGGCGATCTCAGGCACGGCAGCGATCATCGGTCGACGAGTGCTCCCTGCACAACTAACCTTTATTAACATCAAAGGCACGTTGCACTTCCTGAACCCAAGCTGAACAACTATTCAATTAACCACAGTCGCAAAACCAGCGATTTGCTTAATACTTTGGTGATAGCATTTTTATTAATAATAAACATTCGCAATACTCACCTGTGAAAACACCAATGAAATCAGGCGCGAAAAAAACTTAAAGCCGACGTCAAAAAAGCTTTTATTTCCAGTCAACCATTTAACTATCTTCGCGATTGAATTTTACAATCTCCACTCCTCTGAAATTTCTTGCATATAGAGACTTTTTTTAAGATCTTAGGCGGCAAGAGTGATGGCACATGGACATTAAGTCATTCAAACGCTCTAGTCTTTCCTTACAGGTGAACTCATGTTCATGAGAAATTTCAAATTAACCCCTAGGGCGCTGCTCAGTTTTGGCGCCATTTGCCTGCTGATGCTGGGCCTGAGTGGCCTCTCGCTCTACAAGATCAGCGAGGTTCACAAATCCACCGTAGAGCTGGAAACCGATTGGCTGCCCAGCATACGTCAGGCAGGCAAGGTAGACGCCACGCTGCTGCGCCTGAGGCTTGAAGCGCTGCATTACACCGCTGATGGGGACGACAAAAAAGCTGCGTCGATCATCAAGATGGGTCAGTTGAAAAAAGAGCTGGATGAACAGGTAAGCGATTACGCCGGGCTGGTATCCGGTCCAGAAGAACAGCGTCTTTACAACGATATAATGCAAGGCCTTAAGCGCTATGAAGAAACACTGGATGTATTAATCGCTCAAAGCGAAACCCGTTCAACACAAGAATCCACCGTCTATATCAATACCGTCACTGTGCCGTTGGCTACTGCCCTGCAAACCTCGATCGACAATCTGATCAGTGTGAATGATAGCGGCGCCACTCAATCAGGCCTTGCTGCGCAGACGCAATACGATCAGGGCTTTACGTTTACCGTTGCGATCATGATTGGCACGATTATTCTGTCGATGTTTATTGCGTTTCTCTTTACCCACAGCATCAGCGCGCCGGTGAAAAAGTTGGTGCAATCCATCAAGCAGATTTCCGAAGGTGACTTGAGATCTACCGTCGAAGTGTCTGGTAAAGATGAATTAACAGAGTTACAGCTCTCCACCGACGCCATGCTTCAAAGCCTGAAGAGCACTATTCAGCATATCTCGGACTCCTCCGGCCAATTGGCAGCGGCGGCGGAAGAAATGAGTTCCATCACCGAAGAGTCGCTGTCGGGTATTCAGAAACAGAACATGCAGACCGAACAGGCCGCGACCGCCGTGAACCAGATGACAGCGGCCGTTGAAGAAGTCGCACGTAACGCAGTGGCGGCTTCGCAATACACCCAGGACTCGGAAAAATCCGCGACGATTGGCAAAGGTAAAGTCGCGGAAACCATTAAGTCGATCAAGCAACTCAGCCAGACCGTGCAACAGACCACCCTTGAAATCGAAGGCCTAGCGACGCAAACCCAGGACATTGCCAAGGTACTCGACGTGATTCGTTCGATTGCCGAGCAAACCAACTTGTTGGCCCTTAACGCCGCCATCGAAGCGGCGCGCGCGGGTGAACAGGGTCGAGGCTTTGCCGTGGTCGCTGACGAGGTTCGCGCACTGGCGCATCGCACCCAGACATCGACCCTTGAAATCGAGCAAATGGTTAAAGGTATTCAGACAGGCTCGGCCAAAGCGGTGCACTCCATGGTGCAAAGCAACAGCGAGGCCGTCTTGACGTTGACCATCGCACAAGAAGCGAATATCGCCATCGGCGACATCGCGTCGGCGGTGTCTGACATCAACGAGCGCAACCTGCTGATTGCCACGGCCTCTGAAGAGCAGGCTCACGTGTCGCGGGCGGTGGATCAGAATCTGGTCAGTATTCGGGACCTGTCGATCCAGAGCTCGTCAGCCGCCAGCCAGACCTCCATTGCCAGCACCGAGCTGTCGAAACTGGCTGTCGGTTTGAACAGGCTTGTGTCTCGATTTGCTCTGTGAACCGAGCGCCCTGCCGGTTTTAATACACAACCTGTAGGAGCTCACGAGCACCGCGAGGCAGCGATGGCGGTCTGTCAGACAAATCGCTATCGCTGTCTCGCGGGGCTCGTGAGCTCCTACAGGGGGAATAGGTCAGGTGTACCACGTCCCGAATTATTGGAATGACGCCGCGAGTTTATTTCGCTTGTGGGTGATTGGCCTTACTCGCTTATATAGGGGCAATCTCTTCTGGCAGAAAAACTGATCATGAGTCGCGAAAACATCAGCCAATCCATTTCTCATGTTCACCCGCTGACGCTGTCCCACGGCAGAAACGCCGAAGTGTGGGACACCGATAACAAGCGCTATATCGACTTTGTCGGCGGCATCGGTGTGCTCAATCTTGGGCATACCAATCCCCAAGTGGTGGCGGCGATTCAGGATCAGGCCACGAAACTTACACACTATTGCTTCAACGCAGTGCCTCACGAACCCTACGTCAGGTTCATGGACAAGCTGGAGCAGTTTGTCCCGGTGTCGTATCCGCTCAGCGGTATGCTCACCAATAGCGGTGCAGAAGCGGCAGAAAATGCGCTGAAGATCGTCCGTGGTGCTACGGGCAAAACCGCAGTGATTGCCTTTGATGGCGGCTTCCATGGCCGTACCCTGGCGACCTTGAACCTCAATGGCAAGGTCGCGCCGTACAAGCAAAAAGTTGGTGTGTTGCCCGGCCCGGTATTTCATATTCCCTACCCCAGCAAAGACAACGACGTGACCACCGAGCAGACGCTCAAGGCCATGGACCGTTTGTTCAGCGTCGAAATTGATGTGAACGACGTTGCCTGTTTCATCTTTGAAGCCGTACAGGGTGAAGGCGGTTTTCTGGCCATGGAGCCTGATTTTGCCCAGGCGCTGCGCAGGTTCTGCGATGACAAAGGCATTCTGCTGATTGCCGATGAAATCCAGTCAGGGTTCGGCCGCACCGGGCAGCGCTTTGCGTTCAGCCGACTGGGCATCGAGCCCGATCTGATTCTGCTGGGCAAGAGCATCGCGGGCGGCATCCCGATGGGCGCAGTGGTGGGTCGCAGAGCATTGATGGACACGCTGCCCAAAGGCGGCCTGGGCGGCACGTATTCCGGCAACCCGATTGCGTGCGCGGCGGGTATCGCCAGCCTCGACCAGTTGAACGACGCGAACCTGTCGGCCTGGGGCGAGCTGCAGGAAAGCATGATCGTCAGCCGTTACGAGGCGTGGCAGGCCAACAAGTTGTCGCCTTATCTGGGGCGTTTGACGGGCGTGGGGGCCATGCGCGGTATCGAGCTGATCACTGCTGACGGAGCGCCTGGTATGCAGCAGTTGGCGCAGTTGCTGGAGGCTGCTCGTAGGGAAGGTTTGTTGCTGATGCCCAGTGGCAAGTCGCGCCACATCATCCGCTTGCTGGCACCGCTGACAATTGAGCCGGAAGTGTTGCGCGAAGGGCTGGATATTTTTGAGCGGTGTCTGGTTGCGCTGGAATAGCTTTTATTGGCGGATCGCCCCTGTAGGCGCTGCCGAAGGCTGCGAACCGCAGTGTGTCAGGAGGATCGCCTTCGCAGCCTTCGGCAGCTCCCACAAAGAATAAAGACGCCTAATGCGAATAACAGGAGAATCACCGCAATGACAGCTTCAAGCTTCGCCAACCGTGACGAGATCCGCGCCCGTTTTTCCCGAGCCATGTCGGACATGTACAAGACCGAAGTGCCGCTGTACGGCACGCTGATGGAACTGGTCGCGGAAACCAACCAGGGGGTGCTGGCGAGCAATTCGCAGGTCGCGCAAAGCTTGAAACAGACCGGTGAAATCCAGCGCCTGGACATGGAGCGCCATGGCGCAATCCGGGTCGGCACCGCCACTGAGCTGGCAACCTTGAGTCGGTTATTTGCAGTCATGGGCATGGAGCCGGTGGGCTATTACGACCTGACGCCCGCGGGCGTACCGGTGCACTCCACGGCTTTTCGCGCCGTGCATGAGCACGCCCTGCAAGTCAGCCCGTTTCGGGTGTTCACATCATTGCTGCGTCTGGAGCTGATCGATAATCCCGAGCTGCGCGACTTCGCCAGTCAGGTGCTCAGCCAGCGCAAGATCTTCACCCCACGCGCCCTTGAGCTGATTGAAAAGTCTGAGCTGGACGGCGGCCTGACCGAGGCCGATGCGCAGGACTTCGTCGAGCAAGCACTGGAAACCTTTCGCTGGCACAGCACTGCCACGGTGAGTCTGGATCAGTACAAGCAACTCAATGCCCAGCATCGTCTGATCGCGGACGTGGTGGCGTTTCATGGTCCGCACATCAACCACCTGACCCCGCGTACGCTGGACATCGACACCGTGCAGGAAGGCATGCCCAAAAAAGGCATCACGCCCAAAGCTGTGGTTGAAGGACCGCCGCGCCGCAACTGCCCGATCCTGCTGCGCCAGACCAGTTTCAAAGCGCTGGAAGAGCCCATCACTTTTATTGGCCAATCCACTCACGAGGCAGGCAGCCACTCGGCGCGCTTCGGTGAAATCGAACAGCGTGGCGCAGCTTTGACGCCCAAAGGCCGCGAGCTGTATGACCAGTTGCTGAACGAGGCTCGGGACGCGCTGGGTGAATTCCCCAACGAAGGCAATGCCGTGCGTTACGCCGAATTGCTGGGGCAAACCTTCAAGGCGTTCCCGGACAGCTACGAGCAGATGCGCGATCAGGATCTGGCTTACTTCCGTTACTTCCCCACTGAGCAAGGTATTGCGAAGGGCGCAGGCCTACAGCAGAACGTGGACCTTGAGCAGTTGATCAACGCGGGCGACGTGCACTTCGAGCCGTTGGTTTATGAAGATTTTTTACCGGTCAGTGCGGCGGGGATTTTCCAGTCCAACCTGGGCGATGACGCGCAGTCCCACTACGGCACCAGCTCCAATCAACAGGATTTCGAACGCGCATTAGGTCGCGGCACCATCAATGAGCTCAAGCTCTACGCCGACACCCAGCGCCGCTCTCTGTTGGAGTGCTCGCAAGCGCTGGGCATCGCACCGTTGGCCTGATCCGGGAGTCGCGCAGCAAACATGAACCCTGTAGGAGTGAGCTTGCTCGCGATTCAATTTTTGTTTCGATAAATTGGTGCCTGAAGTTACGCAATCGCGAGCAATGTGGATCGCCACCCCGGTCACTCCTACAGTAAAAAGTATTCCAGATCAGGTCGTTATATTTTGTTTGATGAGAGCTCACCGAGGTTACGAGGCCAGCGATGGCGGAGTGTCAGACTAACCGCCATCGCAGCCTCGCGGTGCTCGTCAGCTCCTACGGAAATCTTATATAGCCTTAACTGATCACTCCTGCCGACGCTGCCACTCATCAGCGACATCGCCCATGGTTTTGGGAATGTCGTTGCATATCCAGGCCATGAAATCCCGGTCGAATTTGAATTTTTCACCGCACTGTTCAAGCATGAACCGTCGAACGTTCTGGGTGTTTTTGTAGGTCTTGTCCACCGGAGTGGCGCGGGTGATTGCGTTGCTGTGCCAGTCGGTGGGCATGACTTGGATCCTGAATTGAATGACGATCGTCGTGGGACCGGCTTTAGCCGGGAAGGCGGCATGTTTAACGACACTGATGCATCAGGTTCACCGGCCTCTTCCCGGCTAAAGCCGGTCCCACGTCACTTGTTGAGTTTTCAAAGAATAACCCGCAAACACTGCCCCGCATGGTACAGGTTGAAACCTGTCTCATAAGCCAGGGCCCGCACGCCTGCGCTTTTCAGCTCTGGCGCTGGGGCAAATGGAATCGGCAATACACTTGGATCGTCCTTGATCAGAAAGTCCGCGAAAGCCTTGCCCATGACTGTGCCCGTGGTATTACCCCGACCGTTGTAGCCATTGGCAGCCACGAGTCCCGGTGCAGGTTCGAACAACTTGACCATGTGATCCGGGGTGAAGTCGATGCAGCCCGTCCAGTGCATCTGCCATTGGACTTTGCCCAGTTGCGGGAAGTAATGGCTTTGAATGCGATCAGCCCAACGGCTGATGAACCAGTCGGGTTTGTTGTTCATTTTGCCCATGCTGCCCAGGATCAAACGGCCTTCGTTGTCGCGACGAATACTGCTCAACACCAGGCGGGTATCCCACGAGCCCTGGCCGTGCCTGAGCACTTCATCCGCAGCGCTTGAGGTCAGTGGCTCGGAGGCGACGTTGTAGTAGTAACCCTTGAAGAAATTCTGCTTGATGCCCGCCCACTCACCTTCGGTGTAAGCGCCGGTTGATACCACGACCTTGTCAGCCGATACCGCGCCGTCTGCCGTGCTAACCAGCCAGCCGGAGCCTTCGCGAGTGACTGCCTGCACGGGCGAATTCTGGAAAATCTGCCCGCCGAGCTTGAGCACGGTTTCTGCCAGGCCAACGGTGTAAGCCATGGGATTGATGGTGCCTGCACGGCGGTCCAGCAATGCGGTGGGGATTTTGTCAGTGCCGCAGTACTCACGGCACTTGGCGCCGGTCAGCAGTTCGACGTCGGCACCGCGACGCCTCCACTGATCGTGGCGCACCTGGATGTCTTTGGCACCGTTGGCGTTGTGAGCCATGTGCAAGGTGCCTTCGTGACGGGCCTGGCAGTCGATGGCGTATTTTTCGATCAGGTCGAAGACCAGTGCCGGGGCGAGGCCCATGACCGTATTGAATTTCTCCCCGACGCCGGGGCCGAGAACCGCAGCAGCATCGTCGGGTGCAATCCAGCTACCGGCATTGACCAACCCGACATTGCGCCCCGATCCTCCGGTGCCGATGCGCGAGGCTTCCAGCAGCGCGACGGACTTGCCGCCTTCCAGCAGGTGCAATGCCGCCGACAAACCGGTGATGCCACCGCCGATCACGCAGACATCGACCTTGAGCGATTCGCTCAGCGAAGCAGATTGAATCTGACGAGTCGTGACTTGTTCCCACAAACACTTTTCACGCAACTGATCCATCTCGAACTAATCCCCGCCAGAACTGCACACGAAAATAACGTCTTCATTCTTGATCCGATGCAAGGGCAATACCAAACGACCTTTACTCCGGATATCAGTCGGTTTCGGCATGATCCGGGCTGACGTGAGTCTGTGGGGGCAGAGCTTGTTCTCATCAAACAACGTGCAAGCCACTAGATTGAAATACATTTTCTGTAGGAGCTGCCGAAGGCTGCGAAGCATTTCTTCTGATACACCGCGATCGCAGCCTTCGGCAGCTCCTACAGGTCCTGTGTTTGCTTCGCGACAGCGTGGTGTCAGGGACAGTTGGGAGCTCCCGCAACTCACCGTCCTGATAACGCCGATACGATATTAAAACGCCACTTACACACCTGCACAGCGGCATTTTTGCCATCTTGAACATAAGCCGTTTCGGCCAATAAATGCGGGGCTATTACGTTCATCGGATAGGTAATTTTTGTGTAGCCCATTTGCCATTTTCGGCGCAGGATTTTCCCGACGTTTTCAGCCGCCGTTGACTCGGCGTTTCGTTCACCTCACTACTGATGGAGATGCTTACCGATGCTAATCCAAATAGAAGAAGGGACCCACGGCGCTAATTGGGTCGTGAAGCTGGATAACTACCCCGTCAAATGTCGCAGCAGGGATGAAGCCCGCGAATTTGCTGAAAAAATGCAATCACGAATCAATGCCCCGCATTCGTTGCCCGGCAGGTTCAGTTCGACATCGGTCAACCAGACGGCGGCGCATGTCGGCTGAGATCAGGTTAAAGATCAGGAACAAAAAAGCCCGGCTCACTCGCCGGGCTTTCCATTTCTGCGACATCCTTTTCACATGATTTTCACGGCAGCGCTCTTAACCTAGCGTCACTCCTGTTGAATCTCCTGGCCCGCCTCGTAGCGGGTCTTTTTTTGTCTGGGATTTGAGCATTGGACCTGTAGGAGCTGCCGGAGGCTGCGATTGCGGCGCGTCAGGATAAGCGCTTCGCAGCCTCCGGCAGCTCCTACAGAAAACCCATTTCATCCGGCTCTGAAAGACTACTGCGCGGTGCTTGCAGGCTCATTGCTGGCAACCGTTTTACTGTTGACCGACGCCGCCTCGCCCAACACCGCTAGCCGGTCTGATCGGCTGCCATCCATGACTTCGCTGCTCCACTGCCCTGTCATCGCTGCCATCCAGGCGAACAAAAACAGCGCCACACCTTGCAGGGCCCATCTCGCGATCATCGGCATAGCACTTCTCCCTTTCCAGTATTCAATGCGCTGATGTAAACAGCTAAGCATTGCAAAAGGGTTTCACCGCTGACGAAGATGAAAGTATTTGTAAGAAGAAATTTCAAGAAACAGGTGTGGTCTGTAGTTCACAGATTCTACGAAAGGCCACACCGCATGAAGTTTTCCCGATTTGCCCAAGGGCTGTCCAAATGGGCAGGCAGCGCACGAACGTTCATCGCCGCGATTGCCCTGATCTGCCTGTGGGCCATCACCGGCCCCTGGTTTCATTACAACGATACCTGGCAGCTGATCATCAATACGTCCACAACCATCATCACCTTCCTGATGGTGTTCCTGATTCAGAACACCCAGAACCGCGACAACGATGTACTGCACATCAAGATCGACGAACTGCTGCGCGCGACCAAGGACGCGCAAAACGCATTGCTGAGCCTGGACAAGCTGGATCACAAAGAGCTTCGTGCGCTGCGCAAGGAATACAGGGCGATTGGTGATACCGAGGCTCTCGGCTCACCGGCTAAAAACGAGCCTTGATGCAACGACCCGGCGGTCTGCGCCGGGGAACTCTGTAACCGCCCCTCCGTTCATAAAACAGGTAGTCGACGTATAAAAACCTCGTAGCGAGCCACTGGCCTACACAGGGAGTCGTCCATGAGCGGATCCGGAGCGAGCACTGAAAAAGCTGCCGTAGTTCTTCTGCCTACTCACAAAAAACTAGCCACACACGAAGTCGTAGTGCATCAGAAACTGGCCGAGAAAATCGCGATGCTGTTGGGTTGCGAGTTTCTCGGGCTGTACGACAGCACCATCCACAAGGGCATGAATCTGTACTTCATCCCGTCTGACACCTTGATTGGCAAGCAAGAAAACAGCGCCCTGAACATTCAGTCTTACGACGACCTGTTCGGTGGTTTGATCGCCGAGCCCTTTATGGCCACCAAGGCCATTTCCCATCCCCTGCTGGATGACGCCACGGCGCAGCCCCCCGGCTGGTCGC
Source organism: Pseudomonas sp. Irchel 3A5 (assembly GCF_900187575.1). Taxonomy (NCBI): domain Bacteria; kingdom Pseudomonadati; phylum Pseudomonadota; class Gammaproteobacteria; order Pseudomonadales; family Pseudomonadaceae; genus Pseudomonas; species Pseudomonas sp. Irchel 3A5. The sequence goes on from NZ_FYDU01000011.1 coordinate 104,604, forward strand.
GACACATTCATGAGGATGCCGCTGACTCCGTACTCGCAGGCTTTACCGTTTTCAATGAAGCCGACGCAGTGCGTGCCGGTGAACGGGTATTGGCCAATGGACCGGCGCGGATAAAACCGGTGCTGGCGACGGCTGGACGTGGGCAAATCGTGGTCACTGATCCGGACCAACTCAAGACCGCGATTGCCGAGCAAGACATGGAGGAAGTCGCAACATGGGGGCTGGTGATCGAAGAAGACCTCACTGACGTCGTCACCCTGAGTGTTGGCCTGGTTCAGGTCGCCGGCATCACCGCCAGTTATCACGGCACCCAATGCCTGACTGAGGACAACAAGGGCGAGACGGTTTACGGCGGCTCCACGTTGTGGATCGTGCGCGGCGGTTATGAAGCACTGCTTGCGCTTGAGTTGGATGAGCCGGTTCGGCGCGCCGTGACTCAAGCCATGCACTACGAGAACGCAGCGCTCAAACATTTCCCCGACTTCATCGCCTCAAGGCGTAACTACGACATTGCCCAAGGCACCAACGCCAAGGGAGAACGCTGCTCCGGCGTATTGGAACAATCCTGGCGGATCGGTGGTGCAAGTCCGGCCGAGGTCGACGCTTTATTGGCTTTTGCGGCCGATCCTGCCTTGCAACGTATCTGCGCGTCGACTCACGAAATATACGGCGAAACCACAATCCCGGCGGACGCCAGCGTCCTTTACGAAGGCGACGATCCCGAGGTTGGTTTCATCAGCAAATTCACAAAGGTCAAACCTTATGAGTGTCAGCAGTGAAAGCATTGAGATTGCAGTAGATGGCCAATCCATTTCCGGAACGATCCTGACGCCAGGGGCGAAAATTCCCGGTATTTTGTTCGTCCATGGCTGGGGCGGTAGCCAGCAACGGGATCTGGCACGCGCCAAAAATATTACTGGCCTGGGTTGCGTGTGCCTGACGTTCGACTTGCGCGGGCACGAGCGCACTCACGAAATGCGTGGCAAGGTGTCTCGGGAGCAGAGCCTGGCGGATTTGCTCGCAGCTTACGACCGGCTGGTCAGCCACCCGGCGGTCGACAGCGATGCCATCGCCGTCATCGGCAGCAGTTATGGTGGTTATCTGGCAACTATCCTCAGCTCTATGCGCCCGGTCAAATGGCTGGCGTTGCGTGTACCGGCGCTGTATTGGGATGCTGACTGGGAGATGCCCAAGCAGGAACTGGATCGCGACAAGCTGGCCCATTATCGCCGCTCAGCGGTGACCGCCGCCGACAACCGTGCACTGGCAGCCTGCAAAGAATTTCACGGGGATGTGCTGCTGATTGAATCAGAACAGGACGACTATGTGCCTCACGCGACGCTGATGAGCTACCGCGGCGCCTTCGAACTGGCTCACTCCCTGACCTACCGCCTGGTGGACGGCGCCGACCATGCGTTGAGCAGCGACTTGAGCCAAAGTATCTACAGCTCGATGCTGACCAACTGGATCAGTGAGATGGTCATCGGTGCCCGTCTTGTGGATTACCCGCACCATTCGGCGAAGTATTCCTGACGGATCCGTAAACCTATGTACGAGCTGCCGCAGGCTGCTACACCGCTATCGCAGCCTTCGGCAGCTCCTACAGTCGGTGTTTAGGTTGCTGTGGCGCTACTCATCCCCGGCACCAGAATCACCTTGCGGCAATCATCCTGCTTCTTGTCGAAGATCTTGTAACCCTCGGCAGCATCTTCCAGCGACATGCGATGGGTAATGATCGCCTCTGGCGCAAGCGCCCCGCTTTCAATGTGTTCGAGCAACTCGGGCAGATAACGCTGTACGTGTGTCTGGCCCATCTTGAACGTCAGGCCTTTGTCGAACGCATCGCCGAACAGGAAGCCATGGATGAAACCGGCGTAAACACCCGGCACGCTCACCACACCACCGCGTCGCACAGCGGCGATGCATTGGCGCAAAGCCTTGCCGCTGCTGCCTTCAAGCTTCAGGGTCGCGAGAATGGTTTCAGTCGTGCTGCCCTTGGCTTCGAACCCGACCGCATCGATCACACCATCCACGCCGCGCATGCCACGGGTCTGCTTGATGATGGTGTCAGCTGGATCATCGTCTTCATCGAAGTTGATCGGGATCACGCCGTAAGTGCTTTGCGCGTAAGCCAGACGATACGCATGGTGATCGACCATGAATATTTTCTCGACGCCCAGCATTCTTGCGCAGGCAGCGCTGAGCAAACCAACAGGCCCGGCACCGTAGATCGCCAGGCTCGAACCCTGACCTACACCACTGTTGAGCACCGCTTGCCACGCGGTTGGCAGAATGTCGGAAAGGAACAGCACCTTGTCGTCGGACAGTGTGCCCGGCACTTTGAACGGGCCGGTGTTGCCTTTGGGCACGCGCACGTACTCAGCCTGACCACCCGGGATGCCGCCGTACAAATGGCTGAAACCAAACAGCGCAGCTCCAGGCGGAATGGACTTCTTGTTCAGAATCGCGCCACGACCGGTGTTGGTTGTTTCGCATGCAGCGAACTGGTCCAACTGGCAAAAGAAGCAACTGCCGCAGGCGATCACGAAAGGGATAACAACCCGGTCGCCAGGCTTGACCGTGGTGACCTGTGAACCTACCTCTTCCACGATACCCATGAATTCATGACCAAAAATATCGCCCGATTCCGTGGCTGGAATCTTGCCGCGATACAGGTGCAGGTCAGAGCCGCAGATCGCTGTGGCAGTAACCTTCAGCAGGATGTCATCGACCTCTTGAATAACCGGATCAGGAACGGTATCAACCCGGACATCGTTAGATCCGTGATAAGTCAGTGCGCGCATTTTTCTCTCCTTGCAGGCGATAAAGCCAGTCGGGCAAAAGCGCCCGGAACTAACAAGGGAAAACGCGAAGAAGATGTAAGTTCAGAGGGCCTTAAAGCAAAGATGACCAGTGGTTAATCTCGGCACCGTTGGTGCCGATGGGGTGAACCCGCAGAAGCGAACTTGTTCGCGAGGGCGGCGTAACTGACACAACACCGCGTCAGCCCATCTCGCCAACAAGTTGCCTCCTACCCAGAAAAACGCCATATCTGGAGCACCGCGCCGCACGGTAGGAGCGAACTTGTTCGCGAGGGCGGCGTAACTGACACAACACCGCGTCAGCCCATCTCGCCAACAAGTTGCCTCCTACCTAGAAAACGCCATGCCTGGAACGCCGCGCCGCACGGTAGGAGCGAACTTGTTCGCGAGGGCGGCGTACCTGACACCACATCGCGTCTGGCCTCTCGCCAACAAGTTGCCTCCTACCCAGAAAAACGCCATGCCTGGAACGCCGCTTCGCACGGTAGGAGCGAACTTGTTCGCGAGGCGGCGTACCTGACACCACATCGCGTCTGGCCCCTCGCCAACAAGTTGCCTCCTACCTTGAAAGCGCCATATCTGGAACACCGCGCCGCACGGTAGGAGCGAACTTGTTCGCGAGGCGGCATACCTGACACCACACCTCGTCAGCCCATCTCGCCAACAAGTTGCCTCCTACCTTGAAAGCGCCATGCCTGGAACACCGCGCCGCACGGTAGGAGCGAACTTGTTCGCGAGGGCGGCGTAACTGACACAACACCGCGTCTGGCCCCTCGCCAACAAGTTGCCTCCTACTTTGAAAGCGCCATGCCTGGAACACCGCGCCGCACGGTAGGAGCGAACTTGTTCGCGAGGGCGGCGTACCTGACACCACATCGCGTCTGGCCTCTCGCCAACAAGTTGCCTCCTACCTTGAAAGCGCCATGCCTGCAAAACCGCGCCGCACGGTAGGAGCGAACTTGTTCGCGAGGGCGGCGTACCTGACACCAAACCGCGTCTGCCCCCTCGCCAACAAGTTGCCTCCTACCTAGAAAGCGCCATGCCTGGAACACCGCGCCGCACGGTAGGAGCGAACTTGTTCGCGAGGGCGGCGTACCTGACACCACATCGCGTCTGGCCTCTCGCCAACAAGTTGCCTCCTACCTTGAAAGCGCCATATCTGGAACACCGCGCCGCACGGTAGGAGCGAACTTGTTCGCGAGGACGGCGTACCTGACACAACACCTCGTCAGCCCATCTCGCCAACAAGTTGCCTCCTACCTTGAAAACGCCATGCCTGGAACACCGCGCTGCACGGTAGGAGCGAACTTGTTCGCGAGGGCGACGTAACTGACACAACACCGCGTCAGCCCATCTCGCCAACAAGTTGGCTACTGCAGAAAACCGAGAGATTATGTAATCGGCGCAGGGTTAAACAGCGTGATGTCGTTGTGCAAACGATAATGCTCGGTCCAGGTTTTTTTCTTGCCGCTGGCCACGTCCAGATAGAAGTGGAACAGCTCCCAGCCCAGGTCCTCAATCGTTGCACGACCCGTCGCAATACGACCGGCATCGATGTCGATCAGATCAGGCCAACGCGTCGCCAGCTCGGTACGGGTCGATACCTTGACCACCGGGGACATCGCCAGACCATACGGCGTGCCACGCCCGGTGGTGAACACGTGCAGGTTCATCCCGGCCGCCAGTTGCAGGGTGCCGCAAACAAAGTCGCTGGCCGGTGTGGCGCAGAAAATCAGGCCTTTGCGCTTGAAGCGTTCGCCAGGCCCCAGCACGCCGTTGATGGCGCTGCTGCCCGACTTGACGATCGACCCGAGGGATTTCTCGACAATGTTCGACAGCCCGCCCTTCTTGTTACCCGGCGTGGTATTGGCACTACGATCTGCCTCGCCTTTTGCCAGATAACGGTCGTACCAGTCCATCTCCCGAACCAGCTCCTCGGCGACTTCCTGAGTCTCGGCGCGGGACGTCAGCAGGTAGATGGCATCGCGTACTTCAGTCACTTCCGAGAACATCACGGTGGCGCCTGCGCGCAGCAGCAAGTCCGAGGCGTAACCCAATGCCGGGTTGGCGGTGATGCCGGAAAAAGCGTCACTGCCGCCGCACTGCATGCCCAGGATCAATTCTGAAGCAGGCACGGTTTCACGACGTCGCAGATCAAGCTTCTTCAAGCGCACTTCAGCCAACTCCATGATCTGCTCGATCATTTCGTTGAAGCCATGGCTGGAGTCCTGCAAGCGATACATCCACTGATCGCTGAGATCAACAGAAAGGTCGTCTTCGTGCATGACCTGCCCGGCCTGCAATTTCTCGCAGCCCAGGCCGATCACCAAGGCTTCGCCACCCAGGTTCGGGTTGCGCGCCAGGTTACGCACCGTGCGGATCGGGATGTAAGCGTCGGTCGCGGTAATAGCCACACCACAACCGTAAGTATGAGTCAGTGCCACCACGTCATCGACGTGGGGGTACTTGGGCAACAGCTCTTCACGGATGCGCTTGACCGCATGATCAAGCACTCCGGTCACGCATTGCACCGTGGTGGTAATGCCCAGAATGTTACGCGTGCCGACAGTACCGTCGGCGTTGCGATAACCCTCAAAGGTAAAACCTTCCAGCGGCGCGCCTCTTTCCGGCACCGCGTCTGACATCGGCAGGCTGTCCAGCGCCGGCGCCGATGGCATACGCAGTTGATCTTCCCTGACCCAACTGCCCCGTGGTATCGGCTGCAAAGCATATCCGATGGTGTGTCCGTAACGGATGATCGGCTCGCCTTCAGCGATATCGACGGTGTTGACCTTGTGGCTCTGCGGAACGTTATCGACGGTCACCAGACCATTATCAAATTCGGTACCGGCAGGCACACCCTGGTCGTTGACTACTACCACCACGTTATCCAGCTCGTGCAGCCGGATGTAGCGTGGGGAGTCGGCATGTTGAATCAGGTTCATCACGGTTTCCTCAGGATTTAGCTTGAGAAAGGTCGCTGGCGTCATCGCCAGTCAGTGGCCCCTTGGTTGGAGGCTCTTTCAGTTCAACGCGTTTGATCTCACCAACAATGAAGATGTAGCTGAACACCGCAACCACTGCGTTGGCACCCACAAACACCAGTGCCCATTTGAACGAGCCGGTGGAGCTGATGATGTAGCCAATCACGATAGGCGTAGTGATCGAAGCAATGTTACCGAAGGTATTGAACAGGCCACCGCTCAAACCGGCGATCTGCTTCGGCGAAGCATCGGACATCACCGCCCAGCCCAGCGCGCCTACACCTTTACCGAAGAATGCCAGGGCCATGAAGCCAACGACCATCCATTCGATATCAACATAGTTACAGGCAACGATGGTGGTCGACAGCAGCAGGCCGCCAATGATCGGTGCTTTGCGAGCGAAGGTCAGCGAGTGGCCTTTGCGCAGCAGGTAGTCCGAAATCACGCCGCCCAATACACCACCGATGAAACCGCAGATGGCTGGCAACGAGGCGATCATGCCCGCCTTGAGGATGGTCATGCCACGTTCCTGAACCAGGTAAACCGGGAACCAGGTCAGGAAGAAGTAGGTGATGCCGTTGATGCAGTACTGGCTCAGGTAGATGCCGAGCATCATGCGGTTGGTCAGCAACTGACGGATGTAGTCCCATTTCGGGCCGCCGCTTTTGCCTTTACCTTTGTCCTGATCCATATCGACCATGCCGCCGTTGTCGGCAATGTGATCGAACTCTTCTTTGTTGATGCGTGGGTGTTCGCGCGGGCTGTAGATAACTTTCATCCAGATCGCCGAGAACACGATACCGATGCCACCCATCACGACGAACACATGCTGCCAGCCGAATTTGTAAACGATCCAGCCCATGAGCGGAGCGAACAGCACGGTGGCGAAGTATTGCGCGGAGTTGAAGATCGCAGAGGCGGTACCGCGCTCGGCAGTCGGGAACCAGGCCGCAACGATGCGCGCGTTACCAGGGAAGGAAGGCGCTTCGGCCAGGCCCACCATGAAACGCAGCATGAACAGCACGATGACCGCAGAGCCAATGCTGAACTCGCCAACATAGCCTTGCAGCAAGGTGAACAGCGACCAGGTGAAAATGCTTAGTGCGTAGATTTTCTTGGAACCGAAACGGTCGAGCAGCCAGCCACCCGGAATCTGACCAGCCACATAGGCCCAGCCGAACGCAGAGAAGATGTACCCGAGAGTGATAGCGTCGATACCAAGGTCTTTTTGCAGGCTGGAGCCCGCGATAGCGATGGTGGCGCGGTCGGCGTAGTTGATCGTGGTCACCAGAAAAAGCATGAGCAGGATCAAATAGCGGACGTGAGTCGGCTTGGACTGTTGCATGTGTGTGAACTCCCACTAATTATTTTTTTACGCGGGTATATCTGTTTTTTTGTGTTGCTTGCGCCTGTCGGCCCCTTGGAAAAAATCGTGGTTAGCGACACTCCCCACCCACAGTTGATACGCATCCCTACGAACTGACGCAGACCTCATCAGCCCTGTGTTGTTGGCAAACCGCCCATGGCACAAAGCCGCTGATCGCTCAGCGGCTTTGTTTCCGTGGTGTATTACTGCTTGCCTTGCTTGTCCATGAGCGCAGCGAGCATTTCGTACTCTTCGGCAGTCAGGTCGGTCAGTGGTGTACGCACTGGACCGGCGTCGTAACCGGCGATTTTTGCGCCCGCCTTGACGATGCTGACGGCGTAACCGGATTTACGGTTACGAATGTCCAGGTAAGGCAGGAAGAAGTCGTCGATGTATTTGCCAACGGCAACGTGATCGTCCTTGGCGATGGCGTGATAGAAGTCCATCGCCAGTTTAGGTACGAAGTTGAACACCGCAGACGAATAGACCGGAACGCCCAGCGCCTTGTAGGCAGCAGCGTAGACTTCAGCGGTCGGCAAACCACCCAGGTAAGAGAAACGATCGCCCAGACGACGGCGGATCGAAACCATCAGCTCGATATCACCCAGGCCATCTTTGTAACCGATCAGGTTCGGGCAGCGCTCGGCCAGTTGTTCCAGCAGCGGAGCGGTCAGGCGGCAGACGTTACGGTTGTAAACGACCACACCGATTTTCACGGACTTGCAGACTGCTTCAACGTGAGCGGCTACGCCGTCCTGGCTGGCTTCAGTCAGGTAGTGCGGCAGCAGCAACAGGCCTTTTGCACCCAGACGTTCGGCTTCTTGAGCGTATTCGATGGCTTGACGGGTCGAACCGCCAACGCCCGCCAGGATCGGCACACTGGTGGCGCAGGTATCGACCGCGGTTTTGATTACTTCGGAGTATTCGCTGGCTGCCAGGGAGAAGAACTCACCTGTACCGCCGGCAGCGAACAGAGCGCTTGCGCCGTAAGGGGCCAGCCACTCAAGACGTTTAACGTAGCCAGCGCGATGGAAGTCGCCCTGCGCATTGAAATCGGTAACCGGAAAAGACAGCAGACCGTGGGAGAGGATGGACTTCAGTTCTTGTGGATTCATTATTCGAACACCCTGGGAGCATTTATTGTGAATGGATCACCGGTCGTCTGCCGATGTCGTAAGTCATCGTACAACTGATCATAAAATCACTCAACAGGGATTTTTGGTTTTTTCCGTAAGCTGTGGCAGATACTAGCGCAGGCCCCGGAGGAATGGGCCTTGGCGAGAATTTGAATAGACTAAGGTCGTATGATCACCGGGCAAATGAGGGGCCGGCTGACCTGATGATACGTGTTTCCCCGTAGGATCGGCTTTAGCCGGGAGAGCGGTATTCCTGCCGAATAAAATTTAGCGGATATCCGGACGTGCTCCCGGCTAAAGCCGGTCCCACGGGAATACGCAGGTTCTATGGGAGATTCTATGTTTGCCTGCAAGCTGACGACGTGGGACCGGCTTTAGCCGGGAAGGCGGCATTTGTGTAGATAAAAATCCAGCGTCTGTCCCGGCCTCTTCCCGGCTAAAGCCGGTCCCACGGGAATACGCAGGCTCTGTGGGAGATTCTATGTTTGCCCGCAAGCTGACGACGTGGGAACGGCTTTAGCCGGGAAGGCGGTATTTGTGCAGATAAAAATCCAGCGTCTGTCCCGGCCTCTTCCCGGCTGAAGCCGGTCCCACGGGAATACGAAGGTTCTGTGGGAGATTCTATGGTTGCCCGCAAGCTGACGACGTGGGACCGGCTTTAGCCGGGAAGGCGGTTTTTCTGCAGATAAAAATCCAGCGTCTGTCCCGGCCTCTTCCCGGCTGAAGCCGGTCCCACGTCATCATTGAATCCTGGCTGCGGGGCTTGCGCGGGATAAGGGGACTCAGATAGCAGGTCCATCGCGTCCTGCCTCGTCGCGGGCAAGCGCAACCGCCATCCGATCAAGCCCGCTGCGATTCAGCCTCTTCATGCGCATGGCGCAACCGTTCGCGGCTGTTGGTCAGGTGCAGGCGCATGGCGGCGCGGGCGGCGTCGGAGTCCTGGCGGGCGATGGCGTCGTAGATTTCTTCGTGCTCGCGGCTCAGACGGGTCATGTAGTGTTGCTGATCGTCATGGGCCAGGCGCGCAGAGTTCAAACGGGTACGCGGAATGATGCTCGTGCCCAGGTGGGTCATGATATCGGTGAAATAACGGTTGCCCGTCGACAGCGCAATCTGCAGGTGGAACTGAAAGTCCGACCCCACGGCATCAGCAGCATGGGCGGCACTTTCATTCAGTGCGTCCAGCGCCTGACGCATGGCCAGCAATTGTTCATCGGTGCGACGTTGCGCCGCCAATCCGGCCGACTCGACCTCAAGGCTGATACGCAATTCGAGAATCGCCAGCACATCACGCAGCGTGACAATAGTGGCCGGGTCGATACGGAAGCCGCTCGGGCTTGGCGTATCCAGCACGAAAGTGCCGATGCCGTGGCGGGTTTCCACCAGACCGGACGCCTGCAGACGCGAGATAGCCTCGCGTACCACCGTGCGGCTGACGCCTTGTTCTTCCATGATGGCCGATTCGGTGGGCAGTTTGTCGCCACGCTTGAGCAGCCCGCTGCGAATACGCTCGGACAGTTCAGTTACCAGCTCTTGCGCAAGGCTGCGGTGCTTGCGGCGTGCGCGAGGCAGTGCGCTTTGATTTTCCATATCCAACGTCGATCTCGAGCAATGAAAGAAGTGATGATAGCTCACCGGGTTATACGAACACATTCATAAAAACCGAATGGATCGTACGCCCCGATCATACAACAGCCAGAGAATGCGGCTGTTCGCGCAAATCCCCGTCCTCGATACGCAGCAGCCGTCTATGAAACCGCTTAAGACTGCTGCGATGGCCGATGCTGACCAGCGTTACATCCGGTAACTCATCGATCAGCGCCTGATACAGCAACGCCTCGTCTTCTTCATCCATTGCAGAGGTCGCTTCATCCAGATAAAGCCAGCGTGGCTGGAACAGTAGCGCACGCGCAAACGCTACACGCTGCTGCTCACCCGGCGACAACATGCGTTGCCAGTGATTGCTCTCGTCCAGACGCGGAATCAGGTGCCCCAGTCGACAGGTTTCCAGCACCTCGGCAAAGCGCTCCGCCGGGTAAGCTTCAACGGCCTGTGGATAACTCATGGCCTCGCGCAACGTACCGATGGGCAGATAAGGCCTCTGCGGCAGGAACAGATAGGGTTCGGCAGGGAGTTGAATGTGGCCTTTACCGTTTTGCCACAACCCGCCCAACGCACGCAGCAAGGTACTTTTGCCACTGCCGGATCGACCGCCGACCATGACCCGCTCCCCCGCTGCGATGTTCAGGCTCGTGTTCTTCAGCAACTGTCGGCTCGCCCCCAGTTGCAGCGCCAGCCCGGCCAGGCTCAGCGACTGGCCTGTATGGCTGATCTCGATAGCTGAAACGTGAGCTTCGTTCTGGTCCAGGGCCTGCCGGAAACTCAGCAAACGATCACAGGTCGCCCGCCACGACGCCAACGTGGCGTAGGCATCGATAAACCAGCTGAAGTTTTCCTGCACGTTGCCAAAGGCAGAGTTGATCTGCATCAGCTCGCCCAGCTCTATCTTGCCCGCAAAGTAGCGTGGCGCGGCGACCACGAAGGCGAAGATGATCGCGATCTGTGAATAACCGGCCGTAAAGAACGTCAGGCGTTTCTGCACGCGCATCATCGACCAGAAGTTGCTCCAGACCATGCCGAAGCGGGAGCTCAGACGCTCGTTCTCGTTGGGCTCGCCGTCCGACAGCGCGATGCTTTCAGCGTTTTCCCGCACGCGAACCAGCGAAAAACGCAGGTCTGCTTCGTATCGTTCTTGCTGGTTACTCAGGGGAATCAGTCGCCGACCGATCACATGCGTCAGCCAACTGCCCACCACCGCGTAAAGGAATGCGGCCCAGAACATGTAGCCGGGGATCTCGATGCCGAACAATTCGATGCTGCCGGACACACCCCACAGGATGATCGAAAAGGACACCAGACTGACGAGGGTCTTGATCAGCCCAAGCCCTAACGTCAGGGTATCGCTGGTGAATTTGTTGAGATCTTCGGACAACCGCTGGTCAGGGTTATCGGTGTAACCGCCCTGCTCCAGCTGGTAGTAGCTTTTGTGGCTGAGCCATTTGGCAAAATGCTGCTCGGTGAGCCAGCGCCGCCAGCGAATGGTCAGCATCTGCGTCAGATAGGAACGGTAAACCGCGCCCAGAATAGCCACGGTGGCGATACCGCAGAAATACAGAATCGACTGGGTAAAGGCCTCAAGATCCTTCTTTTCCAGCGAGTTGTAAAAGTCTCGGTACCAACTGTTGAGCACCACCGAAATGGCCACGCTGAACAGCGAAAGCGCAATTACAGCAATCAGGAGGACCCAGGCAAGGCCCTTCTCTTCGCTACGCCAGTAGGGGGTGATCAGTTTCCAGACCCGGGAGAAGAATTTCTCCCGCACGCTGTCATTTACAGTTGTGTACTCGGCATTGCGATTCATGGTGATGCCTCGACTTCACAGTGAAGTTCAGCGTCCGGGCGTGAGCGGCGGACGCACTACGCGATCATCCATGACAAACAGCGGCCGTTAGCGGCGAACGGGACGCTTCTGCAATTTGCGCTGCAAGGTACGACGGTGCATGCCCAGCGCCCTGGCGGTAGCGGAAATATTGCCTTCGTGCTCGGTCAGCACACGCTGAATGTGCTCCCATTGCAGGCGGTCCACCGACATCGGGTTGTCCGGCACCAGGGTGTCCAGATCCGAATGCTGCGACAGCAGAGCCGCAAGTACATCATCAGCATCGGCGGGTTTGCACAGGTAGTTGCACGCGCCACGCTTGATGGCTTCAACAGCCGTGGCAATGCTGGAATAACCGGTGAGGATCACGACACGCATGTCCGGGTCCAGCTCCAGCAACTTGGGCAGCAGCACCAGACCGGAATCGCCGTCCATTTTCAGGTCCAGCGCCGCGAACTCAGGGATGTCCGATTGAGCCAGGATCAAGCCTTCTTCAGCGGAGCCGGCCGTGCTGACACGGAAGCCGCGACGGGACATTGCCCGCGCCATCACACGGGTGAACGTGGCGTCATCGTCAACCAGCAACAGATGCGGCAGTTCTTCGCCTTCAATCTGGGTTTCGTCACTCATGCATCATCTCCTCGGGCGTCACGGGGCAGGCGCAGCTCGGTGAGCGTGCCGCCATCCTCATGACTGTAGAGTTTGACCGAGCCGCCCGCGCGGGTCACGCTGGCTTTGCTCAAGAAAAGACCAAGGCCGAAGCCTTTGCCGCCTTTGGTCGTAAAGAAAGGTTTACCGATTTGTTCGGCAATTGCCAGTGGCACGCCGGGGCCGTGGTCGCGAATGCTGATACAGATTTCTGTGCTGTCCCAGTTCAGACTCACTTCCAGGCCCTCTGGGCAAGCATCAGCGGCGTTATTAAGCAGATTGAGCAGCGCTTGAGTCAGGTCAGGCGGCGGCGCAAGCATGGGGGCTGCGTCCTTGCCGAGCAACTGAAACCGGTAGCTGGCTTCAGGACGCATCAAATGCCAGCGGTCCAGTGATTCGTTGAGCCAGTGGCTGACGGTCTGCATTTCCACGGCCAGACGGCGATTGGCCTCTGCGGCGCGCACTAACTGTTGCAGTGTCTGCTTGCACTGTTTGACCTGTTCCTGAAGGACTTCCAGATCATCCTGCAACGCCGGGTCCTTATGGTCCTGACGCATTTCCTTGAGCAGTACGCTCATGGTCGCCAGCGGCGTGCCCAGTTCATGGGCCGCACCGGCAGCCTGCGTCGCAACCGCCAGCAGTTGCTGATCGCGCAGCCCTTCTTCACGACGCTCGGCGCGCAGTTGCTCCTGACGCCGCAGCTCTTCAGCCATCTTTGCCGCAAAGAACGTGATCACTGCGGCTGCCAGGGCGAAGCTCAGCCACATCCCGTAGACCTGCAGGTTTTCCCGCGAGATCGGATAAGTGTCCAAAGGATAGGAATGCCCCATCAGCCAGCTATAGAGCGCCAGCGCGATGCCCGACAGTATCAGCGAATAGCGCCATGGCAAGGTGACCGCCGCGATGGTCAGCGGGACCAGGTAATAAGAAACAAACGGGTTGGTCGAACCGCCGGAGTAATAAAGCAGGGCGCTGTGGATAAACAGGTCGAATGCCAGCTGCACGGAGTACTCTTGCTCCGTCACCGGCAACGACGTACGCAGCCGAACCGCCGTCACCGCACACCAGATCGTCGAGAATCCGAGGGTGATCGCCAGTTGCATCCACGGCAGCGGCAATAAATGAAACAGGTACGCAATACCCACAGAACCGGCCTGAGCGGCCAGTACCAGCGTACGGATAAAGGTCAGACGCCAGAGATTCTGACGCGTAGCGGACAACAATTTGACGGGGGCGAGCATGAGCTCTCCTGATGAGTGCTCCAGGCGAATCGATGCGAGTATAACCAAGCAACAATAAAAACTGCGCAAACTGCGGCAAACCACCACAGGTTTCATGAATAATTTACCTTTCGCCTCCGCGATCAGACCGCCCGGCAACCCATGAAGCTGCCGGAACCACACCTCACACTCACAGTCTTATAGCTTTGCGCCCTGCCGGCGTCCGTCGCAGGCCTGCCTGCTATACGCATGCCTCATAACAAGGAGTTTCCAATGTTCAGCCTTCGCCCTACTGCCGCCCTGCTAGCCCTGGGCGCCACCGCATTGACCAGCGTTCCAGCGTTGGCAGACAGCATCAATTACAACCAGGTTTCCGTACACGCCGAGGTCAATCAGGAAGTCACCCGCGACCTGATGAACGTCACGTTGTACAGCGAAGCGCAGAACACTGATCCGGCCAAACTGGCTGCTGAAGTCACCGAGACCCTGAATAAAGCCCTTGGTCAGGCGCGTCAGGTCAAAGGCGTCACGATTCGCCAGGGCAACCGCAACAGCTACCCGATCTACGATGACAAAGGCCAGAAGATCACCGGCTGGCGCGAACGTGCAGAACTTCGCCTGGAAAGCGCCGATTTCGCGGCCTTATCCAAATTGACCGGCGAACTGCTGGGCGACATGAAGATGGGCGGCATGGACTTCTCGATCTCCAAACCGACCCGCAAGGCCAGTGAAGACACGTTGCTGAAAGAAGCCGTGACTGCGTTCCGCGCCCGCGCACAACTGGTCACCGAAGCCTTGGGTGGTACCGGTTACAAAGTGGTCAATCTGAACTTCAACACGTCCGGTTATCCGCAGCCGTACCTGCGCGCGCCGGCCATGATGATGAAATCCTCCATGGCGGACAGCGCACCGACACCGGATGTTGAAGCCGGGACCAGCGATGTGACCGTTACCGCTGATGGCGTGATCGAAGTCGCAATCCCTTGATGACATCTCAGGCAGCTCATTGAGCTATTCGTTTGTAAGCTGAAAGGCGGCAGCCCGTGGTTGCCGCCGTTTCCTGATACCCGCTCCCACCACTCGCACACCGTTCGACTCCCCGCCTTACAGCAATTGAAGGCATGTCCTGCTTTTTCGGTCAGGACGCGTCCGTAAACTTCATCCGGCACCACCCCAATCATTTCTATGCGACGTGGGCGTCCGCGTTCGCACACTTTCAAGGACTCACGGATGAATCCTCCAATTGCTTCACCGAAAAAAAACAATCGCTACATAAACCAACTGATGCGTGGCGGTAAAACTGGCAACGCGTTCGCATTTGCGCTCCGTATGGAACCTGGGCGACTGGACAGTACATTTGCCCTGGACCTCCTGACCCGTTTGGCGCACGACCGGGCCGCGCCGCAATTCATCATGGAAATGGCAACGATCTTCGGCCTGGACATCCCTCCCAAGGTGTACCTGGAACTACAAAAGGCCTTGTTGGCAGACGCAATTCCCCTGCCCCGCTACAAGATTGTTTCGTCAGGGACGTATCCCGCCGACTACAACAACCGCGACCGGACTGTCCGGATTCACGCTCAGGCGCTGGAACACATCGTCAAACACCCCGAAGCGGCATGGGAACTGCTGGCGGTGCTGCTCCATGAGTTCGGCCACCACCTGGATGATGTCATCCGCCGGGACATCGCCCCCCTTCACGCACAAGACACTCTGGACCTGCATTCGGATTCCGTGGGAGAAGAAGGCGCCCGCTATGCCACGCATATGGCAAGGTCCGGGATGCAGGAAGATGGCGATCTGATCCTGGGCACGTACGTCGAAGGGGACAACGTGGAGTACGTCATCAAAATCAATTACGCCCAAGGCATGCGAGCGGTAAGGGAAAGACAAAGCGACATTGCGCGGATGGATGGAGACGCGATAGACCCCGACCGAGAAGCGTTCGAGGCAGATGGCAGCGGCGACGGGCTTTTCAGCCACGAGCGGATTGAAGCAGGCTTGCAAGCGATCGGCTTTGCCGATGAGGATCTACAAGCCATGTATTTCGGCAACTGGCTTCGGGATCATGCGCAATTACTGGACCCCAAGGTCGTCCGGGGCAAAGATCAAAAGAAAGATTTCCCCGCGGTTATGTCACGTGAAGCGCTGACGGCAGTCGTCGACGTAATGGCAGCCAGAAAGTTTTCCGGGTTACGCGCCAAAGACAGCTTCAGCTACAAAGTGACCGAGAAAAAACTGGGGGTTTACCGCCCGAGCCACCACATCGACAACCCGAAAGTCGAGAATCCCACGCCCGCTGATCCCGCTGAACGCGATCCGGAGTTCGAGCCCTGGGTGCTCGCCGATGATCCCTTGCTGGAAGTCGACTATGAGACGTCGATGAAATCCTACATACATCGCTCAGCGGCAAAGATGTACAGGGAGCTGTCGGCCGCCATGAGAGAGGGTTACACCCCGGAAGGGCTGCGCAAGCTGGGCGGAGCCCTGCATATTCTCGAAGACTTTTTCGCCCACTCCAATTTCGTCGAGTTGAACCTGATCAGCCTGAATCATAAAGGCGTCCTGCCCTGGACAGGCCCGGCGGACTGCAAACACAAGCTGCCATTAGTGACTGGGACATTTGGTGGAAGTGACACTGTCGCCAGCCTGGCAGGACCAATCGCCAAGATTCTGGCCCCCGCCGAGCTATGGAAGTTC
This sequence comes from Pseudomonas sp. Irchel 3A5, assembly GCF_900187575.1. Taxonomy (NCBI): domain Bacteria; kingdom Pseudomonadati; phylum Pseudomonadota; class Gammaproteobacteria; order Pseudomonadales; family Pseudomonadaceae; genus Pseudomonas; species Pseudomonas sp. Irchel 3A5. The sequence continues at coordinate 120,919 of NZ_FYDU01000011.1, forward strand.
ACCCCGACGAAACCCGGCGCTCGCTCGGACTCGGAGCAAATGCTGCTGATCCTGCTCAACGAACATGACGAAGCGTGGTTACTGGAGGCGTTCCAGGACTTCCTCGCTGCTCGTGACAAAGCCAGTTCAATTCCCGGTTTCAACTTGCTGGAACTCTACTATTGGGTTATCTCCAGCCCCTTACGCTTGGCAGGCAACGCCTACAGCGCGATTTTCCAGGGAATCCTGCAACTCATCGGCAACAGTATTGATGACATACAGACCCATACCGGCCCTGACCCCCATCGGCCGGGCAATACGGATCCGTCGCACTCCCAGTTATCCAAAGATCATGCGAATCATCCGCTGCACAAGCTGGCAGCGAACTGCGCGTCGAGCGCGATCAGGGAAGTGGCGGGCGTAATGCTCAATTACTGGCGTTTTGGCTCGGAGATGAAACCGACAGAGATTGCCCTCAGCTATTTTGTACACCCGGAAGACACGTACCAACTGGACGATATCTTTCTCGAGTGGGCGAGCAAAAATCCCGAGCAAATCAAACGTGCCAGTTCGTTAACCGAACTCGAACATCTGCAGCAGGAATTGCTGGAGGTAGCGCGCAAGAACTTTCAGGGGTTCGCGAAAGAAAGTCTCGGCACGTGGGACTATCTCAAGAAACTCGGTAGCAGCATTGGGCTCAAAGATGTCGCTGAGATAAAGCAGCGTCAAAGCGTCAAGGCGATGGGCAGCAGCAAAGCGGTTTGAGCAAAGCGGTGATCGGGTGCAGTTTCGAATCGCGAGACGCAACACTTGTGAGCAACCTGCCAGTGCGACATTCTGCGCTGTCCAACTGCCAGACGGAAATTCAGGCAGCCATTGCCGCACTCGCGAGGGTTCCATGGGAAAAAACGTATTCAAACCACTGCTCCTGACCACCGCCCTTCTGGCCTGCATGCCCATGGCTCAGGCAGCCAGCACGCTGGTGTATTGCTCCGAAGCCAGTCCGGCAGGGTTCGATCCGAGCCAGTACACCAGCGGCACTGATTTTGATGCCTCCGCTGAAACCGTATTCAACCGTCTGACGCAGTTCAAGCGCGGCGGCACCGAAGTAGAGCCCGGGCTTGCCACTCGCTGGGATGTCTCGAATGACGGTCTGACGTACACCTTCCACCTGCGCCCCGGCGTGAAGTTTCATACCACTGATTACTTCAAGCCGACCCGGGACTTCAACGCAGACGATGTGCTGTTCACGTTCCAGCGACTGCTGGACGCCAATCATCCGTTCCGCAAGGCATACCCTTCGGAGTCGCCCTATTTCGTCGACATGGGCATGAACACCACGATCAAGAGCGTCGAGAAAGTCGACGACCAGACCGTGAAATTCAACCTGAACAATGTCGATGCAGCGTTCGTGCAGAACCTGGCAATGAGCTTTGCCTCGGTGCAATCGGCTGAATATGCGGACCAGTTGCTCAAGCAGGGCAAAGCCGAAGAGCTCAACCAGAAACCGATAGGCACCGGACCGTTCGTGTTCAAGCGCTATCAGAAAGACGCGCAGATTCGGTACGACGCCAATACGGCGTACTGGAAGCCCGAGGACGTGAAGCTCGATCACCTGATCTTCGCCATCAACAGCGATGCGGCCGTGCGGATGCAGAAGCTCAAGGCCGGTGAGTGTCAGGTCAGCGGCTATCCGCGCCCGCAAGACATCGAAGAGATGCAAAAAGACCCGAATATCAAAGTGATCAGTCAGCCAGGATTCAACCTTGGCTTCCTGGCCTACAACGTGACCCATCCACCACTGGATCAACTGAAAGTGCGTCAGGCGCTGGATATGGCTATTGATAAACCGGCGATCATCAAAGCGGTTTACCAAAGCGCCGGACAACTGGCCCAGAACGCCATCCCGCCAGGCCAGTGGAGTTACGACCCGAGTATCAAGGACGCACCGCACGACCCGGCAAAGGCCAAACAGTTACTCAAGGAAGCAGGTGTTGCACCGGGTACCCAGATCAATCTGTGGGCCATGACCGTGCAACGCGCTTCCAATCCGAACGCCCGCATGTCGGCGCAGATGATTCAGGCCGACTGGGCCAAGGTTGGCATCAAGGCCAACATCGTCAGCTACGAATGGGGTGAGTACATCAAGCGCGCCAAGGCCGGCGAGCACGACGCGATGATTTATGGCTGGACCGGCGACAATGGCGACCCCGACAACTGGCTGGGCGTGCTGTACAGCTGCGCGGCGGTTAAAGGCAGCAACTACGCGAAATGGTGTGATCCGGCCTACGACAAGCTGGTGCAGAAAGCCAAACTGACCGCGGATCGCGACGAGCGCATCAAGCTCTACCAGCAGGCGCAGCAGATCCTCAAGGCGCAGGTGCCGATCACCCCGATCGCCAACTCCAAAGTCTTCCAGCCTGTGCGCAAGGAAGTTCAGGACTTCAAGCTCAGCCCCTTCGGACTCACGCCTTTTTATGGTGTAAGCCTGACCAAATAAACGAACCATTAGAAAAATTGGTAACACTGTCGCGCCAATCGAGTGCATTCAACACAAATGACTGCTCGCGATTGGTGCGCAAAACCTTTCCAGATACGACGCGCAAACGATCAAATGCGTCAAAAATTACACTGATGCGACATTCCTGTACGCTCGTGCCACTCTTTGATACTTCTCTGGCGCCAACGCCTTGCTTTGGGTATGGCCCCTGCATAAGTATCGGCAAGATCGGCTCACAAGGTCAGATCCTCAAAATTAAAAATGACAACAACTGAGGCCACCATGCTCAAACACGCGGTCATTCCGTTTCTACTCAGTGCAGGCTTGATCACTGCAGCTCCTTTCGCTCAAGCGGCATCGAACCTCGTGTTCTGCTCCGAAGGCAGCCCGGCCGGTTTCGACCCAGGCCAATACACCACCGGCACCGATTTCGATGCATCGGCAGAGACCGTATTCAACCGTCTGAGCCAGTTCGAACGTGGCGGCACCGCGGTAGTACCAGGCCTGGCGACCAGCTGGGACGTGTCCCCGGATGGTCTGACTTACACCTTCCACCTGCGTGAAGGCGTCAAGTTCCACACCACCCCGTACTTCAAGCCGACCCGTGAATTCAATGCCGATGACGTGTTGTTTACGCTCAATCGCATGATCAACAAAGACGACCCGTTCCGTAAGGCGTACCCGACCGAGTTCCCGTACTTCACCGACATGGCGATGGACACCAACATCAAGAAAGTCGAAAAAGTTGACGAGCACACGGTCAAACTGACTCTCGGCACTGTGGATGCTGCATTCATTCAAAACCTGGCCATGAGCTTCGCGTCCATTCAGTCCGCTGAATACGCAGCCAAGCTGCTCAAGGAAGGCAAGCCTGAACTGATCAATCAGCAACCGATCGGCACCGGCCCGTTTGTATTCAAGAGCTACCAGAAAGACTCCAACATCCGCTTCACCGGCAACAAGGATTACTGGAAGCCTGAAGACGTCAAACTCGACAACCTGATCTTCGCCATCACCACTGATGCTTCGGTTCGTGCACAGAAGCTGAAAAAGGGCGAATGCCAGATCACCGCTTACCCACGCCCTGCCGACCTTGCTCCACTCAAGGCCGACAAGGACCTGAAGATGCCGGATCAGGCAGGCTTCAACCTGGGTTACATCGCCTACAACACCATGGACAAGATCAAGGGTAGCGATCAGCCAAACCCTCTGGCCATCAAGGAAGTTCGTCAGGCGCTGGACATGGCCGTGAACAAGCAAGGCATCATTGATGCGGTGTATCAGGGCGCAGGCCAACTGGCCGTTAACGCCATGCCGCCAACCCAGTGGTCCTACGACACCACCATCAAAGACGCACCGTTCGACGTTGAAAAAGCCAAGGCTCTGCTCAAGCAGGCCGGCATCAAGGAAGGCACCGAAATCACCCTGTGGGCGATGCCGGTTCAGCGTCCTTACAACCCGAACGCCAAATTGATGGCCGAGATGCTTCAGTCGGACTGGAAGAAGATCGGTATCAACGTGAAGATCGTCAGCTACGAATGGGGCGAATACATCAAGCGTGCCAAAGCGGGCGAGAACGGCGCGATGCTGATTGGCTGGAGCGGTGACAACGGTGACCCGGACAACTGGCTCGGCACCCTGTTTGGCTGTGATGCCCTGGAAGGTAACAACTTCGCCAAATGGTGCGACAAGCCTTTCGATACCTTGATTCACCAGGCCAAGGAAACGACAGATCAGGCCAAACGCACTGAGCTGTACAAACAGGCACAACATCTCCTCAAAGATGCCGTCCCGATGACACCTATTGCGCACTCAACGGTTTACCAACCGATGCGCACTACCGTTCAGGACTTCAAGATCAGCCCATTTGGTCTGAACTCGTTCTACGGGGTTAGCGTTACCGGCAAGTAAGGACCAAATAACTGCGCTGTAACACAGCGCAGTTATTTCCATTCGTCGGTTAAATAAGTTAGTTGCACAAATTTTGTGGGAGCTGCCGAAGGCTGCGAATTGCGGTGCGTCAGATACGACGTTATCGCAGCCTTCGGCAGCTCCTACATAAACTGCGCTAATTACATACAGAAGTTTCCTACGCGTTTTTAGGCATCCGGTACTACATACAGTCCCGCCTGACGGACATACCTTCGTGGGCGCGGGCCAAGCTATTTCATTTTGTTACTGAGCGGTCGCCAAGGCTTCCAGTTTGCAGGCAATGCTTTGCCTGGCAATTGTTGGGCACTTACTACTCACTTGAAGGATAAGGATCATCATGCGTAAAACCATTGCCATGTCGTCGTTGTTCAGCCTTGGCTTGCTGACCCTGACGCCCGCGGCGCAGGCCGCCAGCAATCTGGTGTTTTGCTCGGAAGGAAGCCCGGCCGGTTTCGACATCGCCCAGTACACAGCCGGCACCGACAACGATGCCGCTGAACCAATCTACAACCGCCTCACCGAATTCGAACAAGGCAGCACCGCCGTCATTCCGGCACTTGCAACCAAGTGGGATGTTTCCGAAGACGGCCTGATCTACACGTTCCATCTGCGCGAAGGCGTTAAATTCCACACCACGCCTTACTTCAAGCCAACACGCGAATTCAACGCCGATGACGTGCTGTTCACGTTTAACCGCATGCTCAAGCAGGATCACCCGTTTCGTGTCGCTTACCCGACCGAATTCCCGTATTTCAACGGCATGGGCTTGAATAAAAACATCAAGTCAGTGGAAAAAACCGATCCGCTGACCGTGGTATTCACCCTCAATAAAGTGGATGCCGCGTTCATCCAGAACGTCGCGATGAACTTCGCCTCGATTCTGTCCGCTGAATACGCAGACCAGTTGATGAAATCCGGCAACCTGCACGACATCAACCAGAAGCCAATCGGCACCGGCGCCTTTGTTTTCCAGCGTTATCAGAAAGACTCGCAGATTCGCTACAAGGGCAACAAAGAGTTCTGGGACCCAAGCCGCGTGAAAATCGACAACCTGATTTTCGCCATCAATACCGACGCGTCGGTACGGATGCAGAAACTCAAGGCCAACGAGTGCCAGGTTTCGCTCAACCCACGCCCTGCCGACCTCCAGAAACTCAAGGAAGACAAAGACCTCAAGGTAATCGAACAGGCTGGCTTCAACCTGGGCTACATCTCTTACAACGTACGCCATGAGCCGTTGGGCAAACTGGAAGTGCGTCAGGCGCTGGACATGGCCGTCAACAAGCAAGCCATTATCAACGCTGTGTATCAGGGCGCCGGTCAACTGGCCGTCAATGCCATGCCGCCGACTCAATGGTCTTACGACGACACCATCAAGGACACGCCGTACAACCCGGAAAAAGCCAAAGAGATGCTGCGCGCAGCGGGCATCAAAGAGGGTACCGAACTGACCCTGTGGGCCATGCCGGTTCAACGTCCCTACAACCCCAACGCCAAGCTGATGGCTGAAATGCTGCAGTCTGACTGGGCCAAGGTGGGCATCAAGGTCAAGATCGTCAGCTACGAGTGGGGCGAATACCTCAAGCGCACCAAGAACGGCGAGCACGATATTTCGCTGATCGGCTGGACGGGTGACAACGGTGACCCGGACAACTGGTTGGGCACGCTGTACAGCTGTGCGGCCATTGGCGGTAACAACTATTCGATGTGGTGTGACGAAAAATACGACGCACTGGTCAAGGCGGCAGTTGCCACCTCTGACCGCGCCCAGCGTACCGACCTTTACAAGCAGGCTCAGCAGTACCTGAAACAGCAAGTACCGATCACGCCGATCGCTCACTCCACGGTTAACCAGCCACTGCGTAAAGAAGTGCAGGGTTTCAAAGTCAGCCCGTTCGGGCGTAACACGTTCACCGGCGTCAGCGTCGCCGACTAACTCAACTCACCAACAGATGTTCGCTGCCCCTGACCAGGGCGGCGAGTTTCACCGTTCCAGAAATTCGTTTTGTTAGCAGATGTATCAAAAAAGAACGGGGCAAAAAAAGCCCCACACCACCAGAGCCAGACCCAAAAAACTGGCAACTATAAAGTAGTAAAGGGAGCTTCAATCGTGAGAAAAGTCAGTACCGCAGCAGTCGCTTTTTCCATTGCTTCTCTGAGCGCAATGGCACAGGCAGAACCTGTCAGCCAGGCATTCGTGCCGACCCAGCTGAGTTCCAAAAGCGCACAGGGTGAGGCCGCTGGCTTCATTGAAGATTCACACCTGACCGGTACGACCCGTAACTGGTATGCGAACGAACTGCAACGCAGGGATGGCGAATACACTTACCAGAAGGACGGCGTTACCAAAACGACCCCACGTCGTATCAACTGGCAACAAGGCACCATCGTCAATTACACCTCGGGTTTCACCCAGGGCGTAGTTGGCTTCTCCACCGAGCTGGCACTTTACAACGCGATTGCACTGGACCGGGATCAGGACCACTTCATCAGAAGCTCCAACCGTACCCTGGCTGACAGCGACGGTGACGCAGTGGGTCAATGGAGCAAAGCAGGTCTCGCCAACATCACAGCTCGTGTTTCCAACACCACCCTGACCGCAGGCCGCCAGTCCGTTAACACGCCCGTGATTGCCTTCATCGGTAACCGGGCACTGCCATCCAGCTTCAACGGTGTGACGCTGAAAAGCGACGAGTTCAACAACCTGTCCTTCCAGGCGGGTAGCTACGATCGCGTATCGCCCCGTATGCAACAGAGCATGACCAAGTTCACCTCTTCGTACGCCAGCAATGGCGCGACGGCTGATCGTGTCGACATGGCGGGCGTGGACTACAAACCGTTCGAGAGTCTGACCACCAGCTTGTATGCCTCCAACGTTGAAGACTTCTGGCACCAGTACTACTTCGCGTTCACCCATGAACTGGGCGACACCGACGTACTGGGCCTGAGCTCCAACCTGAACTACTACAAAACCAAGGATTCCGGCAGCCGTAAACTGGGCCCGATCGACAACGACACTTACAGTCTGTCGTTCACCGCGACCCACAAGGCGCATAGCGTGAGCCTGGCTTATCAAGACGTGAACGGCGACGAGTACTTTGACTACCTCGGCGAATCCAACGCTATCTTCCTGGCCAACTCCCTGCTGTCGGACTTCAACGGTCCGAACGAGAAATCCCTGCAGCTCAGCTACGTGTTGAACATGGCTGAATACGGCGTGCCAGGCTTGAAATTCAACATCTACCAGGCTCGCGGCTGGGACATCGACGGCACCAAATACAAAGGCACTGCATATAGCGACGTGCTGGCAATGGACGGCGAAACCCACTACGAGTACGGCATCGGCACTTCATACGCTGTACAGTCCGGCCCTCTCAAGGCCACCGCGATCCGCGCGACCTACACCACGCACCGCGCAAGCGAAAATCAGGCTGATGGCAACATCAACGAGTTCCGTCTGGTAACCACGATTCCATTCAACATCCTGTAACTCGCACCATGACCGATCCGGCGCGGGGGCCAACACCGCGCCGGATCGGTCGCACAGGCGTTACATCAACGGAGGGTTCACATTGAAACTGTTATCGCTACGCAACTCGATCGCCCTGGCTCTGTTCAGCGCGGCGCTGAGCGTCTCCGCCAAGCCCTTGGTGGTTTGCACCGAAGCCAGCCCTGAAGGCTTCGATATCGTTCAATACACCACCGCTGTCACGGCTGATGCCACGGCCGAAACCTTCCTCGACAAACTGGTCGGATTCAAACCGGGCACCACCGAAACTGAACCCAACCTGGCTGAAAGCTGGGACGTCAGCGACGACGGCCTGACGTATACCTTCCACCTGCGTAAAGGCGTCAAATTCCAGACCACCGATTACTTCAAACCAAGCCGCGAGATGAACGCCGACGACGTTCTTTGGAGCTTTCAGCGTCAGCTGGACCCGAAGCACCCATGGCACGACAAGTCTCTGACCGGCTACCCGTATTTCGAAAGCATGGGCTTCAATGACCTGCTTAAAAGCGTCGAAAAAGTCGACGACCACACCGTCAAGTTCACTCTGACACGTCCCGAGTCACCGTTCCTGCGTGACCTGGCCATGCCGTTCACGTCGATCTACTCCGCCGAGTACGCAGATCAACTGCTCAAGGCAGGCAAAACCGGCGAACTGAACAGTAAGCCCATCGGAACAGGCCCGTTCATCCTGACTCGCTATGCCAAGGATGCCCAAGTTCGCTATAAAGCCAACCCGGATTACTGGAAGGGTGCAGTGCCCAGCGAAACATTGATTTTTGCGATCACGCTGGACAGCAATGTTCGCCTGCAAAAGCTCAAGGCCAATGAATGTCAGGTCGCGCTTTATCCAAAACCGGACGACATCGCAACCATCAAGGCAGACCCCAAGCTCAAGATCGATGAGATGGAAGCCATGATGACCAGCTACATCGCCATCAACACTTCGCACAAGTATTTGAGCGATGTGCGTGTGCGGGAAGCGATCAACCTGGCGTTCGACAAAAAGGCTTACATAAAAGCGCTGTTCGGCGAAGGCAAGGCGACTGAAGGGGTAAACCCGTATCCGCCAACGCTGCTCGGCTATGCTCACGACATCAAGAACCCCGCACACGATCAGGAAAAAGCCCGCGCACTGCTTAAAGAAGCCGGCGTACCGGAAGGCCAGGAGTTCAGCCTGTTCCTGCGTAACGGCGGTGCAGTGACTAACCCGAACCCGGCGCTGGGTGCGCAAATGCTGCAAGCGGACCTGGCCAAAATCGGTCTGAAGTTGAATCTGCGCGTCATGGAATGGGGCGAGATGCTTAAACGGGCCAAGGCCGGTGAGCACGACATGGTGTTTGCAGGCTGGGCTGGCGACAATGGCGACCCGGATAACTTCCTGACGCCGAACCTGAGTTGCGAAGCCGCGAAGAATGGTGAAAATTACGCCCGCTGGTGTAACAAGGCGTTTGAAGAGGCAATCTCCAAGGCCCGGGAAAAGACCGATCCGTCTGAACGGGCTGCACTTTACGAACAAGCTCAGCAAATATTTGCCAAAGACGTGCCTTGGCTGAGCCTTGCTTATCCAAAACTGTTTACTGCAATGCGTAGCAACGTCGAAGGCTATCAAATTAGCCCGCTGACTAATAACAACTTCGCCACTACCAGGGTGAAGTAGAAAAATAATCCGGCGGACTCACTACCCGAGATCCGCTGGAGCACGCCTAACCGGCCGATGAGGAACACCACACGATGTTTAGTTTTATCGCCCGCCGAGTGGGGTTGTTAATACCCACGTTTTTCGGCATCACTTTGCTGACCTTTGCCCTGATCCGCCTGATTCCGGGCGATCCGGTCGAAGTCATGATGGGTGAACGCCGGGTTGATCCGGAAATGCACGCTCAGGCCATGGAACGTCTGGGCCTGAACAAACCGTTGTATGCGCAATACCTCGATTACGTCGGCAAACTCGCTCAAGGCGACCTCGGCGAATCATTGCGCACGCGGACCAGTGTGTGGACCGAATTCACCGCACTGTTTCCTGCCACTCTGGAGCTGTCGATTGCAGCACTGATTTTTGCGGGCATTCTCGGGCTGCTGGCCGGCGTCATCGCGGCGCTCAAACGGGGCTCGTTATTCGATCACGGGGTGATGGGCATCTCCCTGGCGGGCTATTCGATGCCGATCTTCTGGTGGGGCCTGATCCTGATCATGTTCTTCTCGGTGACGCTGGGCTGGACGCCGGTCTCCGGACGAATCGACCTGCTGTATGACATTCCGCCAAAAACCGGCTTCATGCTGATCGATACGTTGCTCAGCGATGAAGAAGGCGCATTCCTTGATGCACTGCATCACCTGATTCTGCCTGCCATCGTACTCGGTACCATCCCGCTGGCGGTGATCGCCCGGATGACCCGTTCGTCGATGCTGGAAGTGCTGCGTGAAGACTACGTGCGGACCGCTCGCGCCAAAGGCCTGTCGCCTGCCCGCGTGGTGTTCGTTCACGGCCTGCGTAACGCGCTGATCCCGGTATTGACCGTGTTCGGCCTGCAAGTCGGCGCCCTGCTCGCCGGTGCAGTACTGACCGAAACGATCTTCTCCTGGCCGGGCATTGGCAAGTGGTTGATCGAGGCTATTGGTGCGCGTGACTACCCCGTGGTGCAAAACGGCATCCTGCTGATCGCCTGCCTGGTGATCCTGGTCAACTTCGTGGTGGACATCCTCTACGGCTTTGCCAACCCACGCATCCGTCACCAGCGCTGAGATCCTTGACTATGAGCACACCTACTCCTTCGGTAGCAGTCGATCAAAGCCTGCTTTACCCCTCGCCGTACAAAGAATTCTGGCAAGCCTTTGCGAAAAACAAAGGTGCTGTTGCCGGCCTGATGTTCATGATCCTGATCGTGTTCTGCGCGCTGTTCGCCCCATGGGTTGCGCCGCACGACCCGACCCACCAATACCGCGACTTCCTGCTGACCCCACCGTCCTGGCTCGAAGGCGGCCAATGGCGATTCCTGCTGGGTACCGACGAACTGGGCCGTGACCTGCTCTCGCGCCTGATCGAAGGTTCACAACTGTCGCTGCTGATCGGTTTGTCGTCGGTGGTCATGTCGTTGATTCCGGGCATCCTCCTGGGCCTGATCGCCGGGTTCTTCCCACGCATTCTCGGCCCGTTGATCATGCGCCTGATGGACATCATGCTCGCGCTGCCTTCGCTGCTGCTGGCAGTGGCCATTGTCGCAATCCTCGGCCCTGGCCTGATGAACACCGTGATTGCTATCGCCGTCGTTTCGCTGCCTGCGTATGTTCGTCTGACCCGCGCTGCGGTCATGGGCGAACTGAACCGTGATTACGTGACGGCTGCCCGTCTGGCTGGCGCTACCCTGCCGCGCCTGATGTTCATCACCGTGCTGCCTAACTGCATGGCACCGCTGATCGTTCAGGCCACCCTGAGTTTCTCCTCGGCAATCCTTGATGCTGCGGCGCTGGGCTTCCTCGGTCTGGGCGTACAACCGCCAACACCTGAGTGGGGCACCATGCTCGCTTCGGCACGGGACTACATCGAACGCGCCTGGTGGGTAGTGAGCCTGCCGGGTCTGACTATTTTGCTCAGCGTGCTGGCAATCAACCTGATGGGCGACGGGCTGCGCGATGCGCTGGACCCGAAACTCAAAAATGCCGCCTGAGGAGATTCGCATGTCACTGTTAGAAATCAAGAATCTCAGCGTCCGCTTCGGCGATACCAGCGCTGTGCCTGTTGTCGATGGCCTGTCGTTGAGCGTCGAGAAAGGCGAAGTCATGGCCATCGTCGGCGAATCGGGTTCGGGTAAATCCGTGACCATGATGGCGCTGATGGGCCTGATCGATCACCCAGGCGTCATCACCGCCGACTCGCTGAACTTTGACGGTAACGAGCTGCTCAAGCTCAGCTCGCGTCAACGTCGCAAAATCATCGGTAAAGACATGGCGATGGTCTTCCAGGACCCGATGACCGCGCTCAACCCAAGTTACACCGTTGGCTTTCAGATCGAAGAGGTTCTGCGTCAACACTTGAACATGTCCGGCAAAGCGGCGCGTCAACGTGCCCTTGAATTGCTGCAGAAAGTTGAAATTCCGGGAGCGGCCTCGCGTCTCAATGCCTATCCGCACCAATTGTCGGGCGGCATGAGTCAGCGTGTGGCGATTGCCATGGCCATTGCTGGCGAACCCAAGCTGCTGATCGCGGACGAACCGACCACTGCGCTGGACGTGACCATTCAGGCGCAGATCATGGACCTGCTGCTGAGCCTGCAAAAAGAGCAGGACATGGCACTGGTGCTGATCACGCACGACTTGGCCGTTGTTGCTGAAACGGCTCAACGCGTCTGTGTGATGTACGCAGGCCAGGCCGTTGAAGTAGGTCAGGTGCCCGGCTTGTTCGACGTGCCTGCGCACCCGTACAGCGAAGCATTGTTGGCGGCGATTCCGGAACACAGCATGGGTGCCGAGCGTCTGGCGACATTGCCGGGCATGGTTCCAGGCCGTTACGACCGTCCGCAAGGCTGTCTGCTTTCGCCACGCTGCCCTTACGTGCAGGACAACTGCCGCACCCAGCGCCCTGGCCTTGATCCAAAAGCCCATAGCCTGGCGCGTTGCTTCTATCCGCTGAATCAGGAGGTGGCGTAATGAGCGTCGTTCTTACCGCCCGCGACCTTACCCGTCACTACGAAGTATCCCGTGGTCTGTTCAAGGGGCACGCATTGGTGCGCGCCCTTAATGGCGTCTCGTTCGAACTTGAAGCCGGTAAAACCCTGGCAGTGGTTGGCGAGTCCGGCTGTGGCAAGTCGACCCTGGCTCGGGCACTGACCCTGATTGAGGAGCCGTCATCCGGCTCGCTGAAAATCGCCGGTCAGGAAGTCACCGGTGCCAGCAAGGAACAACGCAAACAGCTGCGTAAAGACGTTCAGATGGTTTTTCAAAGCCCGTACGCGTCCCTCAATCCCCGGCAGAAAATTGGTGATCAGCTCGGTGAGCCCCTGCTGATCAATACCAGTCTTTCTGCCAAGGAACGTCGCGAAAAAGTACAGGCGATGATGGCTCAGGTCGGGTTGCGTCCTGAGCATTATCAGCGTTATCCGCACATGTTCTCCGGTGGTCAGCGTCAGCGTATCGCCCTGGCCCGCGCCATGATGCTGCAGCCGAAAGTGCTGGTGGCAGACGAGCCGACTTCCGCACTGGACGTTTCGATTCAGGCACAGGTGCTGAACCTGTTCATGGACCTGCAGCAGGAATTCAACACGGCATACGTGTTCATTTCCCACAACCTGTCGGTGGTGCGTCACGTTGCTGACACGGTGTTGGTGATGTATCTGGGGCGCCCGGCGGAAATGGGTCCGAAGGAAGAGATCTATAACCGTCCGCTGCACCCGTACACTCAGGCATTGTTGTCGGCGACCCCGACGATTCATCCGGACCCACTGAAGCCCAAGATCAAGATCGTCGGCGAACTGCCTAACCCCCTCGATCCGCCAAGCGGCTGCGCCTTCCACAAGCGTTGCCCGTACGCGACCGAGCGCTGCTCCACTGAAGAACCGGCCCTGCGTCTGGTCGACAACCGTCAGGTTGCCTGCCATTACGCTGAGCAGTTTGTGGCGGCGTAGGTAGAGCCTCGCTCCAACAGGTGACGGTGAATCCTGTGGGAGCGGTGCTTGCCCGCGATAAGTCTGGACGCGGTTCACTTTAGAGCTCGTCCAGACTTATCGCGGGCAAGCACCGCTCCCACAATAAACCGTACTCCAACTCAGTATCTGCGGCTCAATAAACATCCCTTCGATACCGCCCTTCCTCGATCAACTCCCCCACTGCCTGCTCACCCAGGATCTCGATCAGCGCCGCATCCACTCCTGCCGCCATGCCTTCAAGGCTGCCGCAGATGTAAATCGCTGCCCCTTCGGCGAGCCACGCTTTTAAGTCGTCAGCGGCCTGAAGCAAGCGATCCTGCACGTAGATTTTCTCAGCCTGATCGCGAGAAAACGCCAGGTCCAGCCGTGTGAGTTTTCCTGCCGCCAGCCACGCCTGTAGCTCACTGCCACAGTGAAAGTCATGGGCATGATTCCGCTCGCCAAACAGCAGCCAGTTGCGGGTATGCCCCTGCGCGATGCGCGCCTTGAGCAAGCTGCGTAAACCTGCCAGCCCGGTGCCATTACCTAACAGGATCAAAGGACGCGAATCACCCGGCAGATGAAAGCTGCTGTTGCGCCGAACCCGCAGGCTGACTGCCTCGCCGAGCGCTACGTGCTCGGTCAACCAGCCAGAACCCAGCCCGAGGGTGCCATCGGGATGCAGCTCCTGACGCACGATCAACTCCAGCACCCCATCCTCGGCAATGGACGCGATGGAGTACTCACGCGGGTTCAACGGCACCAGCGCATCTATCAATGCTTGAGCATGCAGCCCGACCAGATGTGCCCGATGATGAGGCAACTGTCGGCTCGCCAGTGCCACTTCAATGGGTTCTTCCAACCCGCCGATATTCACGTGTGTGTTCACCACAATACCCAGCCCGGCGAGGAAATCTGCGACGGCCTTTGGGCTGTTGCGAGGCATCACCTCCACCAGATCGCCCGCCTCCCACATGATCGACGGCGGCGGTGTCAGGCCAAGCAGAAACACTTTCGAACCGCTGCTACCCGGGTTGAGCCATTCGCGCCGTGACAGCGTCCAGTTGTCATAAGTCGGAGCCTGCCAGAGCGCAGCCGGTGTATTGCCAGTGAGCTGCGCCAACTGCTGCTGCCAATGCTGCAAGGCCAGTGGGTCTGCGCTGTCCACTTCAACAGACGGGAACAGCGACCGGCCGCCCCGCTCTTTCAACCAGTCCTGCAAGCGATGAGCAAACGCACAGAAATGTTGATACTGCCGATCGCCAAGTCCCAGCACGGCGTAATTGAGGTTGTTCAGTGAGAGACCTGCGCCGAGCAGCTTGCGCTCGAAACCCCGAGCGCTGTCCGGCGCTTCACCGTCGCCGAACGTGCTGACCACAAACAGCGCGTTGCGGCTTTGGCTCAGGTCCTGTTCGGTGACATCAGCCAGGCGCTGAACATTCACCGGCATCCCGGCCGCCTGCAATTGCCCGGCCGTCTGCCAGGCCAGTTGCTCAGCGAAACCACTCTGGGTGGCAAATCCGATCAGCCATGCAGGTCCCTCTGTATGACTAGCGACACCCGCACGCGCATTACGAACTTCACGTTTTTTACGCCGACGATCCAGATACAACAACCAGCCCGTGATGAAGAACAGCGGCATCATCAGCGACGCCACGGTCATGATGATTCGCCCGGGCATGCCGAAGTAACTGCCCACATGCAGGCTGTAGTTGCTGACCAGCAACTGCGCACCCAAGCTCTTTTCGCTGTAACGGGACACTGCGCTGACGCTGCCTGTCACAGGATCGAGGGTGATCTGGTTGAGCGCCCTCGGGTGGGGCGAATCCTTGAGCAGGTAGAAAATCGTTGCGGGCTGACCCGCGATGTTAGGCAAACGGATGTTGTATGCAGCCAATCCTGGACCGGCCGCCGACTGAATGCTGTTCCAGATCGCGACATAATCCGCTTTCGGTGCCGGTTCGTTTGTCCCCGTCGGACGGATGCCACCACCCCGCCGCTGCTCGCCTACAGGTGCATCACCGAGCAAGGCTTGCATGCCATTGCTGAACCAGTCGTAAGACCAGTTCAATCCGGTAATGGCGAACAACAGATAGAACAGCAGGCACCAGGTACCGAACACCGAATGCAGATCCCAGTTGAAGCTGCGACCTTTTTTGGCCCAGTCCATGGTCAGCCAGATGCGCCAGTTCAGAGCCTGGCGCGGCCAGCGCAGATAGAGCCCGGACAGGCAGAAGAAAATCAGAATCAGCGTACAGGCTGCCGTCACCTGTTTGCCGTATTCACCCATGGCCAGAAAACGATGCAGCCGCAAAACGAAGTCAAAAAAACCGGCACCCGCAGCTTCGCCCGTCACTTCGCCGGTGTACGGATTGAAATTGCGCATGGGCCCACGTCGCTCACCGGGCAGCGGGGTGAAATAAACCTGTGCAGCTTTGTCACCGACGGTCTGCACACGCAGGATCGCCACAGTCAGCCCCGAGTCGGCTTCTAGCTTGCGTACCAGCTTAACCGGCGGCAAGGGCGTTCCGCGTGCCTCAATGATCAGCGCGTCCGGATTGATCCACTCAAGAATCTCGTCCTCGAAGGAATAGATAGCCCCGGTGATGCCCATCAACGCCAGAACCAGCCCGGCCGTGATGCCGAAGAACCAGTGGACTTGAAACAGAATCTTCTTCAACACCCCTACGACCTCATGGACCCGCACTGCGGCGCATTATGCGCCTAAAAGGGATGAATTCTCATCTGTATCCGGTTCTTGAAGAGTGCTAGATATGCGGCCGCCCACGGTAAGAGCGACTTTAGCTGCAAGGGCATTATTTCTGACTCTGGACAGGTGACGAGTCTACTAACGACCGCTCGGCTAAAGCAGGTCCTACGATTCGGTTTAATCTGTAGGGCTGGACATACTTCATATATTCAGCCGCTAATAAATCCTGTCTTCGGATACTGTAAAAACCAAGTGACGACATCGAAGTACACACAAAAAATGGAAAAACTTAACGCGGTAGTGTCCGTGAAAATCTAAATACACTAGCGTTGCATGCGGAGCCGTTAAGAACGGCAAACCAGGTATCAGCCCTTCCAGTCAAACATACGATGTCACGTATGCCCTCTCGCAAAGCTCACGCACTTTGAAAACCTGCTTTATAAGACCGTTAAAGACATAGAGCTGACTCAGAAAAGTGCCACTGATATTATTCCGCATACAACTGACTTCATGAAGGCTGGCATCGCAGGCCTGACTCGACCTTTTCCGCGCCAGTGCAAAAAGCAACTTGAGCTCGCCAATGGCAGTCTTGAATCATTGAGAACAGAATATTCCGAGGCTTTATCGGCGGCGAGCAACCTGCTTGCTTACTGCACCCGCCTGCGCGAAATAATGGACGAGGCGAGGAACCAGCTATTAAGAATCAGCGACGGGGGCATCTCTGAAACGCCAAGTACGCTAAGGCCATAATAAAAACGTCTTCAGATAAACCAGCGTCCACAAAAAACCCGCGATCACTCGCGGGTTTTCCATTCGCCAAGCTTACTCAGCTAAAAACGCTTAAACGTAGAACGACTTCAGCGGCGGGAAGCCATTGAATTCTACGGCGCTGTAGCTGGTGGTGTAGGCACCGGTGGACAGCCAGTACAGGCGGTCACCGATAGCCAGGTTCAGCGGCAGGCCATACTTGTAGTTTTCGTACATGATGTCGGCGCTGTCGCAGGTCGGACCGGCGATAACCACTTCTTCCATCTCCCCTTTCTTCTCGGTCCAGATCGGGAACTTGATGGCTTCGTCCATGGTTTCGATCAGGCCGGAGAACTTACCCACATCCGTATACACCCATCGCTCTACCGCAGTGCGGGATTTACGCGACACCAGCACCACTTCGCTGACCAGAATACCGGCGTTGGCGATCAACGAACGACCCGGTTCCAGAATGATTTCCGGCAGATCATCACCGAAGTCTTCTTTCAGGTAGCGAATGATTTCTTGAGCGTAGGTTTCCAGGCTGTTGGTGCGGGTGATGTAGTTAGCCGGGAAGCCGCCGCCCATGTTGATCAGCTTGAGAACGATGCCGTCTTCTTCTTTCAGACGCTCGAAGATCACTTTGACCTTGGCAATCGCCGCGTCCCAGACGCTGATGTCGCGCTGTTGCGAACCGACGTGGAACGAGAGGCCGTAAGGTACCAGACCCAAGTCACGAGCCAGAATCAGCAGATCCATGGCCATGTCGGTCTGGCAGCCAAATTTACGCGACAAAGGCCAGTCAGCGGTGGTCGAGCCTTCGGTCAGGATACGCACGTAGACTTTCGAACCCGGTGCAGCCTTGGCGATGTTGCGCAGGTCAGCTTCGGAGTCGGTGGAGAACAGACGCACGCCCTTCTCGTAGAAGTAGCGGATGTCCTTGGATTTCTTGATGGTGTTGCCGTAGCTGATACGGTCTGGAGTGACACCGCGGTCCATAACCTTGTCCAGCTCATAGATCGAGGCGATATCGAAGCTCGAACCTTTGTCTTTGAGCAGGTCAATGATTTCAACAGCCGGGTTGGCTTTGACGGCGTAGTACACCTTAGCGAATTCGAAACCTGCGCGCAGGTCATCGTAGGCCTGGCTGATCATCGCGGTATCGATGACCACGAACGGGGTTTCTTGCTTGTCGGCAAACGCCTTCATTTTGTTGAAGGTATCGCGCTGGAAATAGTCTTCGACCTGGATCGGCATGCGGAAACTCCTACTGGCAAACTGCATTAATCAATGGGTGCAAATGAACGTCCTCCGTATCCCCACTTTGGTTCGCCTACTTCCCAAGGCATGTCCGCCGAAAGCAAAAAGGCCACCAGGAAGCGCATTCCCTATGGCCTTGCTGTCTCGTCGTCAGTACTTGAGCCGGATGGATCGTTTCCAGCATGGACGTTCGGCGCGAACTGTAGGACCTGAGGGGTCAGAGATCAACAAAAAATGTCGCATTTGCAGACGTTTGTGCCGGACCGGCACCCTTACCCCATTGTAGTAACGGACCTGTATGACAGCTTGATGTTCATTCTGGACACGATTTGATCGTGAATAGCACATGGCCCTGTAGGAGTGAGCTTGCTCGCGATGGCGTCTGATCAGGCACTTCCTTTTTCATAGATATACCGCTATCGCGAGCAAGCTCACTCCTACAGGACCTACGTTTCCTACAAAAAATGTGACGATTACGAATGACTCGTCCCTATCTCCCGTGTGAAGTTTCCTAGAAACTCAAACCCGCTTGCGCCTGCCATTTCCCGGAACTAGCCTGCGCTCCGCCACTGTAAATCAGTGGTCGGGTGTGAGAACTCGGTTGTAATGAGGTGCATCAGTCTGTCAGTCAGATATGGCGGCTGTGTGCAGGCAGACCTAGGTCTGGCCGGACGCTCCTCACCGGTTTCTCACCCTGTTCATAGCTGCCACCCTTTCCGCGTGAGAACGGCAATCGGTGGCTCCAGAATATTGAGGAGCTACATCTTGATAAAAAATCCCACCACCCTCGAACAGGACCTCCAACGCGCCAGCGACCTGCTGCGTTGCGCAGCCGCCACCGCCTACGAATCCAGCGACCAGCTCACCGGCCAGAAACGCGACCTGGCGTTTTCGGTGGTGCACTTGGTCGAGATTGCGCAGGGGTTGGTTGAGCGTTCTTTGGTGTCAGTCGAGCCGCGATAGAGCGTACCCCCACACTGACGTGGGACCGGCTTTAGCCGGGAAGAGGCCAGTACAGTCGGTACATCTTTGTCGTCAAAACTACCGCCTTCCCGGCTAAAGCCGGTCCCACGTCGTGCACTGCACCCCAAAGTCTGGATTAGGTGTCCAACTTTTGGGGGGCAGTTCAACCTGCGATCAGGCCTGCGCTTCAGCCACGATGTCAGCCGGCGAAACAATACTCGTCTTGCCACCACGTGAACGACCCGAGCTCAGGTACTCGGCAATGGATTCCTGAGTCACTTCACCCAGGAACACGTTCTCGGCATCCAGCACTGGCAGCCATGAGCGGTTGAACTCGTACATGCGCGACAGCAAGATGCGCAAGTGTTCGTCGTAGGCCGCTGTGGCGTTGAAGGGACGCAGGAACTGCAGGCAGTCACCGGTCTGGCGATGCAGGTCGCGACGACGCACATAACCCATGGCCTTGTTCTCGGCATCTGTCACCACGATGTAGCGACGGTCGTTTTCGTCCATCACTTCCAGTGCATCGGCCACCGGGGTTTCCGGGCTGACCGATGGCGCGTTGTCCGCAGCGTCTTCGGCTTTGACCAACAGCAAACGCTTTAGCGTGCTGTCCTGGCCGACGAAGCTTGATACGAACTCGTCTGCCGGATGCGCCAGCAAGGTGTCCGGGTGATCGATCTGCAGCAGTTTGCCTGCGCGGAAGATCGCGATCTTGTCGCCCAGCTTGATCGCTTCGTCGATGTCGTGGCTGACCATGATCACGGTCTTGTTCAGCGCACGCTGCATCTCGAAGAATTCGTTCTGGATCATCTCGCGGTTGATCGGGTCGACCGCACCGAACGGTTCGTCCATCAACAGCAAAGGTGCATCAGCGGCCAAAGCGCGGATGACGCCGATACGCTGTTGCTGACCACCGGACAGTTCACGCGGGTAGCGATGCAGATACTGCTTGGGCTCAAGCTTGATCATGCTCATCAGTTCGCGAGCACGGTCGTGGCAACGCTTGGCGTCCCAGCCGAGCAGCTTCGGCACGACGACGATGTTTTCTTCGATGGTCATGTTCGGGAACAGACCGATCTGCTGAATCACATAACCGATGTTGCGACGCAGGGTCACTTCGTCCAGATCAGTGGTGTCTTCGCCGTTGATCAGCACTTTGCCGGAGGTCGGCATGATCAGGCGGTTGATCATTTTCAGCGTGGTGGACTTGCCGCAACCCGACGGACCGAGGAAGACGCAGATTTCGCCTTCGTTGACGGTGAGGCTGACCGAATCGACAGCCTTCACTTCTTTGCCGTTGCTTTGGAAAGTCTTGGTGAGGTTTTGAAGTTCGATCATTTCAGTAATCCTTTTGGAGTCAGCGCACGTTGCAGCCATTGCAGGAGAAGGTCAGCGATGATGGCCAGAATGCTGACCAGTACCGCGCCGACGATCAGCATCGACATGTCGCTGCGGCTGATTGAAGCAAGAATAAGTACACCCAGACCGCCAGCACCGATGGTGGCGGCGATGGTCATGACGCCGATGTTCATCACCACGGCCGTACGCACGCCAGCCAGAATCACCGGTACGGCGATAGGCAGTTCAACCATGCGCAGACGCTGGCCGAAGGTCATGCCAATGCCTTTGGCGGCTTCGCGAATACCCGGTTCGACACCGGTCAGCGCCAGGTAGGTGTTACGCATGATCGGCAGCAGCGAGTACAGGAACACCGCAGTGATCGCTGGCATCGGGCCAAGACCCTGGCCGAATTTGGAATAGAACGGCAGCAGCAGGCCGAACAGGGCAATCGACGGCACTGTCAGCAGCACCGTGGCGCTGGCTTGCAGCGGGCCAGCGAGCGCCGGGAAGCGGGTCATCAATACGCCGAGTGGTACGCCGACCAGAATCGCCAGTGTCACAGCAATGCCGACCAATGTGATGTGCTGCCAGGTCAGTTGAATGACCTGTGCCCAGTCCAGATGGGAGAAGGCGCTAAAAATACTCATATCGTCTCCTTCCTTAGTTAAGTGGGTGCTGCTGCAGGAATTCTGCGGCAACTTTGGATGGGCTTTCGTGGCCAACATCGATGCGGGCGTTGAGCTCGATCATGGTCTGGTTGTCCAGCAGATCAGCCAGCGGCTTGAGCAACGTGGCGATTTCCGGGTGCTTGTCCAGATACTCCTGACGGATCACAGGGGCAGCGGTGTAGTCCGGGAAGTAATGCTTGTCGTCTTCCAGCACTTTGAGCTTGAAGGCGTTCAAGCGACCGTCGGTGGTGTAAACGAGACCGGCAAACACCTGACCGTTACGCAGCGCGGTATAGACCAGTCCGGCGTCCATCTGGCGAGTGTTCTCACGACCGAGATTCATGTCGTAATGCTTGACCATGCCGATCAGGCCGTCGGAACGATTGGCAAACTCGGTGTCCAGCGCTACGACATGACCCTCTTTGGCTTCGTCTTTGAGGACTTTGGTCAGGTCGGTCATGGTGTTGACCTGCGGATATTTGTCCGCGATTTTCTGCGGCAATGCCAGGGCATAGGTATTGTTGAATTTCGAAGGGGAAAGCCAGACCAGGCCTTTCTTCGCATCGACTTCTTTCACCCGTGCGTAGGTTTGCGCGCTGTCGAGCTTTTCATCGATGTGGTTATAGGCGACCAGCGAAACGCCGGTGTATTCCCACAGCAAATCCAGCTGACCGCTTTCCTGTGCGCTACGGGCCAGGTTACTGCCAAGACCACCGGTGATTTGCACGTCGTAGTTTTTGGTACGCAGGTATTGCGCAGTGAGTTCAGCCAGCATGGTTTGCTCTGTGAAAACACGAGCGCCAACGCGTAGCAGCGGTTTTTCCGCCGCTTGGGCAAATGCCGGGAAAAGCACGGCAAAGCCTAGAAACAAGCATAATTTTTTCATTGGTATTCCTTTCGCTCAGCGAGTCAGGCCACGTTCCAGCCAGGTACGACTGGCGAGTGTCACCAGACCATCAAGCAGCAACGCCAGCAGAGCGGTACACGCTGCGCCCAGCACCAGTTGCGGCTGATTGTTCAAGGCGATGCCCGGGAAGATCAGGCTGCCAAGGCTGTTGGCACCGATCAGGAATGCCAGAGGCGCGGTACCGACGTTGATCGCCAGCGCCACACGCACACCACCGACGATAATCGGCACGGCGTTGGGCAATTCGACCCGCCACAGGACCTGACGCGGCGTCATGCCAATGCCGACTGCAGCTTCCTTGAGTGAACCCTGAACGTTTTTGAGGCCTTCATAGGTGTTGCGCACAATGGGCAACAGCGAGGCGAGGAACAGCGCGAAGATCGCAGGCCCACTGCCAATACCGAGAATCCCGAGGGCAATGGCCAGAACGGCGAGAGGAGGAACGGTGTTACCAATGTTGAAGATCTGCATAAAGCGTTCGGCGCGGCCAACCATGCTTGGTCGGCTAAGGGCTATGCCCGCCGGGATCCCGACCACAAGGGCCGCCAACATTGAAACCAGAACCAGAATCAGGTGAGCTTGCAGATAGAACAGCAGGTCATCCTGGTATTGCTTGATAGTACTGATGCCGATCCAGTGGATCAGCAGGGCCAGGAGTGCGATCACAACCGCACCTCCAATCAGCCCCTTGCCATAGCGATTAGCCACAGGCGGACTCCTTATTTCAGTCGGCGAACGCGTTGCCGTGACCGACCCTTGCGGGTGACCAGGAATAACGTTCGCGAAGAGCAGCGGGTGGGTCGCCATTGAGGTTGCCCTCGGCGAAAACACAAGCCATTAGCGCAGCTTCGTCAAGCCAACATGCTGATGAATCAGCCCCTGAAGTTGGCCGTTTTACTGGCCTTGACGGGGGAATGGACGTCTCCACGATCTGAAAGGTTCCCATGAAAGATGCTATTTAGCCATTGCGCATCGACTGAACGGTTCGGTTCTTGTCCCGAATCAGGCTATAATCTGCGCCCTTTTTTGACTCACCTGCCAGGCGATTTCCCATGACCCAACAGGCCGCCGAAGTCGCGAAACGCCGCACTTTCGCCATTATTTCCCACCCGGATGCGGGTAAAACCACCATCACAGAAAAACTGCTGTTGATGGGCAAGGCCATTTCCGTCGCCGGCACGGTGAAATCTCGTAAATCAGATCGTCACGCGACATCCGACTGGATGGAAATGGAGAAGCAACGCGGCATCTCCATCACCACTTCGGTCATGCAGTTCCCTTATCGCGAGCACATGATCAACCTGCTCGACACCCCGGGCCACGAAGACTTCTCCGAAGATACCTATCGCACCCTGACCGCCGTCGACTCGGCGCTGATGGTGCTCGATGGCGGTAAAGGGGTTGAGCCACGGACCATCGCTCTGATGGACGTTTGCCGTCTGCGTGACACGCCGATCGTCAGTTTCATCAACAAACTCGACCGCGACATTCGCGACCCGATCGAGTTGCTGGACGAGATCGAAGCTGTCCTGAAGATCAAGGCTGCGCCGATCACCTGGCCGATTGGCTGCTACCGCGACTTCAAGGGTGTTTATCACCTGGCTGACGACTACATCATTGTTTACACCGCCGGTCACGGCCACGAGCGCACCGACATTCGCATCATCGAGAAGCTGGATTCGGACGAAGCCCGCGCTCACCTGGGCGACGAGTACGACCGTTTTGTTGAACAGCTGGAGCTGGTGCAGGGTGCCTGCCACGAGTTCAATCAGGAAGAGTTCATCAACGGCCAACTGACGCCGGTGTTCTTCGGTACTGCACTGGGTAACTTCGGGGTCGATCATGTACTCGACGCTGTCGTGAACTGGGCACCGAAGCCTTTGGCCCGTGTTGCCAACGAGCGTACCGTCGAGCCCGTGGAAGAGAAATTCAGCGGTTTCGTGTTCAAGATTCAAGCGAACATGGACCCGAAACACCGGGACCGTATCGCGTTCATGCGTATCTGTTCGGGCCGCTACGACAAGGGCATGAAAATGCGCCATGTCCGCCTGGGCAAAGATGTGCGGATCGGTGACGCGCTGACGTTCTTCTCCTCCGAGCGTGAAATGCTCGAAGAGGCTTACGCGGGCGACATCATTGGTTTGCACAACCACGGCACGATCCAGATTGGCGACACCTTCACTGAAGGCGAAAGCCTGGGCTTTACCGGTATCCCGCACTTCGCCCCGGAACTGTTCCGTCGCGTGCGTCTGAAGGATCCGCTCAAGTCCAAGCAACTGCGTCAGGGCTTGCAGCAACTCGCAGAGGAAGGTGCCACGCAGGTGTTCTTCCCGCTGCGCAGCAACGACATCATCCTCGGCGCCGTGGGTGTGCTGCAGTTCGATGTGGTCGCAAGCCGCCTGAAGGAAGAATACAAAGTGGAATGCGCTTACGAGCCCATCACTGTGTATTCAGCACGCTGGATCGACTGTGCGGACAAGAAGAAGCTCGAAGAGTTTGAAGTCAAAGCCGTGGAAAACCTGGCCCTGGACGGCGGTGGTCACCTGACCTACCTCGCGCCAACACGGGTTAACCTGGCCTTGATGGAAGAGCGCTGGGCGGATGTGAAATTCCGCGCGACGCGTGAGCATCATTAATTAGCCACGTATTGTCCCGGTAGGAGCGAACTTGTTCGCGAGGCATTGGTTCTGTGAACTCAGGAACATCGCCTCGCGAACAAGTTCGCTCCTACCAGGTCGCACTCCCATCCAAGAATGGAACTACCGCACCACCATCCCAGTTGGGCGGACATAAAACTCCGTGCGACGCGTGAAGCCACGTATTGTCCCGGTAGGAGCGAACTTGTTCGCGAGGCATTGGTTCTGTGAACTCAGGAACATCGCCTCGCGAACAAGTTCGCTCCTACCAGGTCGCACTCCCCTCCGGGAATGGAACTACCGCACCACCGTCCCAGCTGGGCGGACGTGAAACTCCGTGCGACGCGTGAAGCCACACATTGTCCCGGTAGGAGCGAACTTGTTCGCGAGGCATTGGTTCTGTGAACTCAGGAACATCGCCTCGCGAACAAGTTCGCTCCTACCAGGTCGCACTCCCCTCCGGGAATGGAACTACCGCACCACCATCCCAGCTGGGCGGACGTGAAACTCCGTGCGACGCGTCAAGCCACGTATTGGCCGGTAGGAGCGAACTTGTTCGCGAGGCATTGGTTCTGTGAACTCAGGAACATCGCCTCGCGAAC
This sequence comes from Pseudomonas sp. Irchel 3A5, assembly GCF_900187575.1. Lineage (NCBI taxonomy): Bacteria > Pseudomonadati > Pseudomonadota > Gammaproteobacteria > Pseudomonadales > Pseudomonadaceae > Pseudomonas > Pseudomonas sp. Irchel 3A5. The sequence continues at coordinate 146,296 of NZ_FYDU01000011.1, forward strand.
AAGTTCGCTCCTACCAGGTCGCAATCCCATCCAGGAATGGAACTACCGCACTACCATCCCGACTCCCCTGCCCCGCGGGTCCGAGGCGGTTTCCAGCTTCGTGCCGTCCACTTTGATTGCCTGGACGTTCCCCATCTCCCAGCCCTGATCTTCGAGCGTGTAGCCCATGGCTTTCAGCTCGTCGGCAACCTTGCCGGTCAGAGGTGCGTGGGAATCGTAGTAAATGGTGTCCTTGGGCAGTAACTGGTGATGCACACGCTGCGCACCCACCGCCTCCTTCAGCGGCAGCTTGTAGTCGTAGATATTGTTCAGCACCTGAAAGATCGAGGTGAAGATCCGTGAGCCGCCTGGCGTGCCCAGCACCAACGTCACCTGACCGTCACGCGTCACCAGGCTCGGACTCATCGACGACAGCATGCGCTTGCCCGGTTCAATGGCATTAGCGCTGCCACCGACCACGCCAAACGCGTTGGCGACGCCCGGCTTGGAGCTGAAATCGTCCATCTCATCGTTGAGCAGGAAGCCCGCGCCCTTCACCACCACGCCACTGCCGTAATCCCAGTTCAGCGTATAGGTGTTGCTGACCGCGTTGCCCTGTTTGTCGACGATGGAAAAGTGCGTCGTCTGGTGCGGTTCCAGCCCTGGTTTGACGTTTTCGGTGGGGGAGATCGCGTTCGGGTTGATCTCGTTGGCGCGCTTCGCCAGATAACTCGGGTCGGTCAACTCTGCAACGGGGGCCTTGGTGAAGTTCGGGTCGCCCAGGTAATCAGCCCGGTCAGCAAACACGCGCTTTTCGATCTCCGCCAGCAGGTGAATGTACTTCGCGGAATTCAGCGCCACGCCTTTGAAATCATCAGCCCGCTGCTCCTTGATACCGATCAGTTGCGCCAGCGCGACACCACCTGAGCTAGGTAACGGCGCGGTGTACAAAGTATTGCCCTGCCAGTTGACGTGCAGTGGCTTGCGCCAGAGCGCTTTGTAGTCAGCCAGGTCCTGTTTGGTCACCAGCCCCTTGTCATGCTCCATCTGCTTGACCAGCAGATCAGCGGTTTCGCCTTTATAGAACTCATCCGCCCCTTTGTTGGCGATGCGTTCCAGGGTCTTGGCCAACTCGGGTTGGCGTAAGGTTTCGCCGACTTTCATGCTGCCGAAATAATCGTTGAAGTTCGTGGTCCCTTTGAACAGATCGAGCGCCTCCTGGCGGTACATGTATTGTTTTTCAGCCACCTTGAAACCGTTCTGGGCGTAGCCAATGGCAGGGGTCAGCAGCTCGGACCACTTCAGCTTGCCGAATTTCTGATGCGCCTCCCACAACCCCATGACCGTACCCGGCACGCCGACCGCGCGGGCACCGACCAGGCTCATGTTTTCGATCACCTCACCTTTTTCGTTGAGGTACATGTTGCGGCTGGCAGCTTTGGGAGCCGTCTCGCGATAATCGAGGAAGTACGGTTTGCCATTCATGAACAAGGTCATGAAGCCACCACCGCCGATATTGCCTGCCTCCGGATACGTGACGGCCAGCGTGAACGCTGTGGCCACTGCCGCGTCTACAGCATTGCCACCTTTGCGCAGCACATCCGCCGCAACCTTGGCGCCGTACTCATCCGGCGACGCAACCGCGCCACCTTCCAGCGTGACAGCAAATACAGAGGAAGAACTGAAGATTGCCACTGACAAAGCCAGTGTCTTGAACATAACCACTCGCATGAGGCTTCCTTAATGTGAAGGTCAGACGAAGTTGATTAATGACCAGCGAGGCGATAAACGCAAATGGAAGTACAGCACACACGACGTGGGACCGGCTTCAGCCGGGAAGAGGTCAGTACAGCACTGCATATGTTTCGCCCGAAATGCAGCCTTCCCGGCTAAAGCCGGTCCCACGTCATGAACTGCGCTCAAAGTCTGGACTAAACCACATACCCCTTCATCTTCTCCTGAATGAAATCCAGAAAGCATTGAATCCTCAGCGCCAGCTGTGAGTTGCGGTAGTACACCGCATGGATCGGCTGGCGATGTCCGCTGTTGGCGTTGGGCAGGATGACTTTGAGGCGACCCAGGCGGATGTCTTCGTGGGTCATGAAGTGCGACAGACAGACAATGCCTTCCCCGGCGAGCGCCAGATGACGCAAGGTTTCGCCACTGGATGCAGAGAGGGTAGGCTGGATCAGCAGGCGATCCCCATCCGGATGGCGCAGCGGCCAGTGGTTGAGGGTTTCGGTATGGGTGAAACCCAGCAGCGCATGATCACGTAATGCCGCCACGGTTTTGGGATGACCGTGGCGCTCAAGATAAGCCGGGCTAGCCAGAATATTCAGCGGGCTGCTGCCCAGAAAACGGGCATGCAGGGTTGAATCCGCGAGGGTGCCGATCCGGATAGCGACGTCGGTGCTTTGCTCCAGCAGATCAATGATCAGATCGTTGGTGTTGAGCTCCAGCTGGATCTCCGGGTAACGCTGGCGAAACTCGGCCACGTAAGGCACGACCGAATGGAACATGAACGGCGATGCCGCGTTGATTCGCAAGCGTCCGGCCGGGGTCTGATGGCGCAGTGACAGGCGTTCTTCGAGGTCTTCCATCTGCGCGAGGATCTGCCGGGCCTGCTCCAGAAAGTATTTGCCCTCCTCCGTCAGGTCCATACGCCGCGTGGTGCGGTTGATCAGGGTTGTTTCCAGCTTGGCTTCAAGGCGCGACAACGTACGGCTGATCGCCGATGGTGTCTGCCCGATCTGCTCTGCAGCGGCGGAAATGGACCCGCTCTCGATGACCGAAACAAAGACCTGTAATTCGTCAGACCGGGCTTTCATCCATGTACTCCGCTCAAATAGCGCTGGATATTAGCGCTAATTTGAGCGGGGAACTCAATCTCTGTGGGAGCGGTGCTTGCCCGCGATAAGGCTGGACGCGGTTCACTTTAGATAGCGTCCAGCCTTATCGCGGGCAAGCACCGCTCCCACAAGGGGTTGCGCAACTCTAAGGTCAGTTTTACACCCCAAACACCTGCGCCAGATGCGCTTCGTAACGCTTCACGTCGTTCTCGATATTCGGCATCTTCATGACATCCACCGCCAGGAAAGTCGGCAAGGCGTTCATGTCGAGGAACTCGTTGGCCTTATGGAACGGGAAATAAACCGCGTCCACACCCTTGCCTTCGAAGAAATCAGTCGGGTCTTCAAACGCTTGCCGTGGCGCGTTCCAGGTCGCGGAAATCATGTATTGCTTACCCTTGAGCAAGCCGCCGCTGCCGTATTTCTGCGACGCATCGGAACGGGTACGGCCGTCGTTGGCGTACAGAGAACCGTGGCCCTCGGTAAACACTTCGTCGATGTACTTCTTGACCGTCCAGGGTGCGCCCATCCACCAGCCAGGCATTTGATAAATGATCACGTCCGCCCACAGATACTTCTGCACTTCATCGATGATGTTGTAACCACCGTCGATAAAGGTCTCTTTGATGTCAAACCCGTTGCGGTCCAGATACGCCACAGCAGCCTGGTGCAGGGTGGCGTTGTAACGGCCATCGGAGTGAGCGAATTGTTTGCCGCCGTTCAATAACAGAATCTTTTTCATGTATTGCCCCATCAAGTCAAGGAGGGTCATTAAATTTGATGGGCTGAAAGATACAGGCTGAGGCCTGTCAGAATAAGGCCGGCAAGGTCAAATAACTTTTGACCCAGAAGCACGAATAAACCTCTCATTATTGAAACCCACTAGCCGAGTAACAGATGTAAACCCAACGCTCCCATGCCGATAAAGAACACGCGTTTGAACACCTTCGCGCTGATCCGTTGACGCAGCCACTGCCCGAACCACATACCTAGCAGCGCAGGGATCAACGCCAGAACCGAAGCGCCCAGCTCGCCGCCACCCAGTGCGCCATTCCAGAACAGACCACCGGCCAACGCCAGTGTGGAAACCGTGAACGACAGACCCAACGCCTGCACCAGCGCGTCACGCTCCAGCCCCAATGCTTGCAAGTAAGGCACGGCCGGGATCACAAACACCCCGGTGGCCGAGGTGATCACGCCGGTGACAAAACCACATGCCGGGCCAAGCCAGACTTCATGACGTGGCGCAATACGCAGGGTCGGTAAAAAAAGACCGCTCAAGGCATAAAGCGACAAGGCCGCGCCTAACGCCCGGGTCATCAATGGACCGCTGCTGATGCCAATGACCATGGACCCCAAGACCGTGCCCAATGCGATCATCAGCAGCATCGGCCAAAGCCGTTTGAGGAGCGGCGACAGGTGCCCGCCAGCAGCCAGTTGCCAGACATTAGTCACGGTGGAAGGAATGATCAGCAGCGCGGCCGCCTGCGCCGGAAGCATAGCCAGCCCCAGCAATCCCATGGCCACCGTCGGCAAGCCAAGGCCGATCACGCCCTTCACGGTTCCGGCCAGCAGAAAAGTCCCCATCACCAGTAGTGACAAGGCCCAGCCGAGGGTTTGGTAGTGTTCGATAATGTCGTTCATGGTCGTATGTTGACAGCGCAGAACGGATTGGAAAATTCGCCCTATACTGATCCAGCCTCAGGCAGGGGCAGAGGCTGTTTAATATCGTTCTTCGTCCATGCAGGAGCTCACGAGCAACGCGAGGCAGCGATAACGTCCTGTCTGATACACCGCCATCGCGGGCGTCGTAACCTCCGTGCGCTCCTACAGGTCTGTGTTTGGCAGACGATTTCGCACACTGGAAGACACACATGCACTTCGATCTGATTGATCTACGCCTGTTTTTGAATGTGCTGGAAAGCGGCAATATCACTGCCGGTGCTGCCCGCAGTCATTTGTCGTTGGCGTCAGCGAGTGCACGCATTCGCGGCCTTGAGGCTTCGTTGAATATCCCCCTGCTGGAACGCGGTCGCCGTGGTGTTACGCCAACACCTGTGGGTAAGGCACTGGCGCAGCATGCGCGATTGATTCTGCAACAGGTCGAGCGCATGCAGTTTGATCTCGCGGACTATGCCAAGGGATTCAAAGGACAAGTGCGTCTGCTGTGCAACAGCTCAACCCTCAGCGAGCATCTGCCAGAGCTGCTGGCGGATTTTCTGGTCAGTCATCCGCACATCGACATTGATGTCGAAGAGCAGCCCAGTTTGCGCATCCTTCATGCGTTGCGTAACGGCACGGCCGACATGGGGATTATTTCCGACGCGGTCGACGCCAGTGACCTGCAGACCCGGCCGTTTCGAGCAGATCCATTGAGCCTGATCATGCCGCTGGATCACCCCTTGCAGCGCGAGACAGACCTGCATTTCAACCAGGCGCTGGATTATGAATTCGTCGGCCTCTCGGCCAACAGCGCCTTGGCCCTGCATCTGGAAGCACAAGCGTTGCATGTGGGTAAACGGCTGCGCATCAGGGTGCGCGCTGAAGGTTTTGACGCAGCGATCCGGATGGTCAGCCATGGCGCAGGATTGAGCATCGTGCCGCAAGCAGCGGTGCAACGCTGGCAAGGGCCGCATGACTTCAAAAGCGTGCCGCTACGTGATGCATGGGCCGACCGGCAATTGCTCCTGTGCGCGATGGATTTCGCTGCGTTGCCGGGGTATGCAGCAGTGTTGCTGGAGGCGTTGAGTGTGAAAGGCGAACAGGCCCCGAATTGAAGTGCACTTCAGGCAGGAGGTGCTGCCGCACGGAAAACACTGGATCTGTAGGAGCGCACGAGCACCGCGAGGCCGCGATGGCTGCCTGTCTGATACACCGCAATCGCGGCCTCGCGGTGCTCGTGCGCTCCTACAGTTCTTTGTAGCAGGCACAATCGGGTCTTTTTTCTTCAACCGTCAGCATTCCCCGATCCCCCTACTATCCTGATTGCAGCAATAGCTAACGGCACATCAGGAAGACCATGAAAATACTCGTCACAGGCGCAACAGGTTTTATCGGCAACGCGCTGCTGCACAAGCTTGTTACAGAGCCTGAATACCAGGTAACAGGCTCGACCCGCCAGCAAAGCCCCGAGCCATCAGTAGCGTCCCTGATTCAGGTAGGCACAGCGAATGCAGCGACCGACTGGTCGGCCGCTCTGCAAGGTGTCGATGTCGTCATCCATGTTGCCGCCCATCTCGCCACTCGCGGCAGTTCGCTGGAAGAACTCAGACGCACCAATGTCGACGGCACGCTGACTTTGGCGCGGCAAGCGTTGTCTGCGGGTACGCAACGTTTCATCTTCATCAGTTCGGTGGGCGTCAACGGCTCGACAACCCACCATGCTCCGTTCAACGAAATATCCCTGCCCGCGCCGACGGATGATTACGCGCGGTCGAAACTTGAAGCGGAGCAAGCGTTGCAAAAGCTGCTACACGGCACAGCCATGGACCTGGTGATCATTCGCCCACCATTGGTCTACGCAGGCCATGCCCCAAGGAATTTTGCGAAGTTAATGCAGTGGGTTCGTTCGGGCATTCCCATGCCGTTCGCCGCCATCCATAACCGGCGCAGCATGATTGCCCTGGAAAATCTGGTGGATTTCATCGCGCTGTGCATCAAGCATCCCGCAGCCGCCAACGAGCTGTTTCTGGTGTCGGATGGCACTGACCTGTCCACCGCTCAAATGGTGACGCACCTGGCGAGCGGAATTGGCACCACAGCCCGACTGGTGCCTGTGCCTGAGTCGTTACTGCGCCGCGGCGCGAAGCTGTTGGGTAGAGGCCCGATGTATTCCACGCTGTGTGCATCGCTGGTGGTTGATTCGGATAAAGCCCGTCGCTTACTCGGCTGGACCCCGCCTCTGGCAACCATTGATGCGCTGATCAAAAGCGGTCGTGACTACCGCCTGTTGAATGCCTGAAAGCGCGCCAATAAAAAACCCGCTCCGGAGGATGAATCCGGGGCGGGCCCTATTTCGATGGGGATCGAAATGAATTACAGGATGCTGATCGGGTATTCGATGATCAGACGAGTGTCGTCGACTTTCGAGTTGAAGTCCGAAGCACCGCTGCGATAGGTCGCGTTACGCACACGGAAGCTCAGGTCCTTGGCCGGGCCGGACTGAACGACGTACTTGGCTTCGATATCACGCTCCCATGCGTTGATATTGTCGCGGGTCGCGGTGGTTGCATCTGAACCCATGACGTAACGCGTCATGAAGCTCAGGCCCGGAACGCCGTAGGTCGCCATGTTCAAGTCATAGCGTGCCTGCCAGGACTTCTCGTTTTCGTGGTTGAAGTCAGAAAACTGAACCGAGTTGCCGACGAAGATCGTGCTGTTACCATCAACACCGTAGTCGTAGTTGTTGGTGCCATTGACCACTTGGCGGCCGACCAGAAAGGTGTGCGCGCCGAGGGTGTAGGACGCCGTCAGACTCCAGATGGTGCTGTCGTAAACGCCCCGCTCTTCAGCACCGATGCTCTTGGTGTCGTAACCGTTGAGGTCGAATTTCACCACGTCCTGTGGTGACAACGCCAACGCGTAAGTCAGGCTGCCGTAGTATTTGCGCCATACGTCTTCAACGTTCGAGTAGTACGCACTGGCCGACAGGTTCTTGTTGAACTTGTACAAACCACCGCCGAAGTTGATGACATCCAGACCACCGCTGTCGTGGTTGCTCGAGTTACGGCTTTTCAGCGAGGTGAAGTGACCGCCTTGCAGGGTCAGGTTGTCGATTTCGTTACTGGTCACCAACAGACCTTGAGCCGTTTCCGGCAACAGACGGCTGTCGGAGGTAGCGAAGACCGGGTTGTTGACGATCTGGTCGCCAAATTTCAGGACGGTTTTCGACACGCGCATTTTGACCGCTGCACCTGCATAACCGTAGCCGTCTTTAGCGTGGGTGCCGCCATCTTCCTGCTCAAGCAAACCGGTGCCGCGGCCGGTGCGACCATCGCCCGTATCCAGCTTCAGCCCGTACATGCCGATAGCATCCAGACCAAAACCGATGGTGCCTTGAGTGAAGCCGGATTCAAAGTTACCGATGAAGCCTTGCGCCCACTCTTCGCCGGTATCGCCTGAGTTGCGAGCACGCTGGTCACGGTTCATGTACATGTTGCGCGCCTTGACGTTCAACTTGGCGCCTTCCAGAAAACCCGTAGCGTCTGCCTGCGAATCAGCAAAAACCGGCTGCACAGATCCCGCTGCCACTGCCAGGGCAATGACACTTAGCTTGCTAACATTCATTACTGCGCTCCGTTGGTTATCGCATCCGCTTGCCTTCGTTGGGCGAGCGGATATTTATTGGCAGATTCAGAAGGGGATGTTTCCTTTGCCAATACATTCGCGATGGCATTTCTTATTGGATCAAGCAATTTGTTCCCACACACAACCAGTCCCGGCTTCTTCTCCCCAAGAAGCCCCCAACCCAGGTCTGGCTTGTTACTACTCTCCCTAGTAGCCCTGTTCCGGGTTCACCTGATTCGCCAAGGGTAAATCCGCATCGAGGCGTTTCAGATTCCCCAGAATCTGTTCAGCTATCACTTCGTAGGAAGCGGATGAAGCAATGTGCGGCGTCACGCATATCTGCGGATGGCGCCAGAATGAGTCGTCCGTGGGTAATGGTTCCTGCTCGAATACATCCAGCAAAGCGCCACGCAATTGACCGCTGTCCAGCGCGGCTAACAAGTCGTCGCGGCGCAGATGTTCGCCACGACCGCAGTTGATGATGACCGAGCCTTTCGTCATGGGCGCGAAGGTCTCGGTATTCAGAATGCCGACTGTCTCTGTGGTGAGAGGCAATAAACAGACCAAGATGTCCAAATCCTGCAAAAACTCATTGAATTCAGCCAATTGAAAGGTTTTTACGCCCTCAACCTGCTGCGCACGACGTGCCCAGCCACGTGTATCGAAACCCAGCCCGGCCAGTTGCACCGCAACGGCGCGTCCCAGCTCTCCAAGCCCCATAACGCCCACTCGGGTTTGCTTGGCAGGTTGCTGTCCTGGCCGATGCCAAACTACGTGGGCCTGATTTTTCAGCATCTGATCGAAGCCGCGGTGGTAGTGCAGCACACCCCACAACACGTACTCGATCATGCCCAGCCGATGGTCTGGATCGATAATTCGGCAGACCGGAACATGCGCGGGCCGACTCGGATCCTTGAAGACCTGGTCAGCACCGGCAGCAATGGAATGGATAAGACGCAAATTGGGGAACATCCCCAAATCACCCGGTGAAGGGTTCCAACAGAGTGCAACGTCGGCGTCCTGCGCACCTGCTTCGCCCGGTCGCAGAATTGTCAGCGACGAGTCCAGCGCCAGCAGATTTTCACGAACACGCCCCAGGCCACCGCCGGTTCCAAGCAACACCAGAGGCTTCATGAGCAGTACTCGTCACGCTGACTGGCGATCAGTTCCAAGGCCGCCTCCCAGGCCAGTTCGGTGATGCCTTCGCTGTCGTCGGCTTCGAACTGTTGTGCGGTGTGCTCACAGATGTGTGGGTCAGGCTGTACCAACTCGACGCCACCGGCCAACGCCTGAACCTGCGCCTGGCAGGCTCGCTCCAGGAAATAAATATTGGCGAACGCTTCGGCCGCCGAACCACCGGCGACCAGCAGACCGTGATTGCGCAGGATCATCGCGTTGTTTCTCCCCAGATCGGCCACCAGACGTTCGCGCTCTGCGACATCAACCGCGATGCCTTCATAGGTGTGATAGCTCAGGCGGTTGTAGAACTTCAGCGCGTGCTGACTCAACGGCAGCAAACCTCCCCGTTGCGCCGCCACTGCCATACCGGCCGCCGTGTGGGTATGAATTACACAATGCGCATCGGGGCGCGCCGCATGAATTGCCGAATGAATGACGAAGCCCGCACGGTTGACGCGGTGCTCGGGATAAAACTCGTCGACGACGTTACCGTCGCTATCAATCTTCACCAGCGTGCTGGCGCTCATGCGCTCGAACAGGGTGCCGTAGCGATTGATCAGGAAGTGGCCACTGTCGCCCGGCAGCCGCAAGGAAATATGCGTATCGATCAGGTCGGTCATGCGGTAATGAGCCAGCAAACGGTAGAGCGCAGCGAGTTCGCAGCGGGCGTTGCGTTCGGTCTCGGGCATGTGCAGCGGTAGCCGATCGTGGCTGGCGGGAGCGGACATCGTGGGTTCCATCAAAAGGTCATGGCGCAATTTGTGCAGCCTTTTTAAGAGCAAAAGGCAAAGCAGTTCAATTCGCCATTGCTTATATTCATTATTTTTTTCACCAATAAAGGCTGTGCAGTGACTCAATCGACTAGCCCGGTAGCCATTCCCCGCCCGTCTTCGCGACCATTGGGCGAGCGGCTGGACTGGAATCTGTTGCGTACCTTTCAAGTGGTCGCGCAGGAGTTGAGCATCAGCCGCGCCGCCGCACGCCTGCACTTGTCTCAGCCCGCCGTCAGCCAGGCGATCAAACGTCTTGAAGAGCAGTTGGGTGCTGCGCTGATCGAACGTCGCGGGCCGCGCTTTCTGTTGACCCAGTCAGGCATTGAAACCCTGCGTGTAGCAGCGGAAGTGCAAAGCCATTTCACCCAACTGGACGCCGCCCTCGAACGCAGCAGCGATCAGGTCGTAGGTAAAGTCCGAATGCTGACGGTGAGCGGCATTCGCTGCCCGGCTTACGATGCATTTCTGGCCCAACTGCACCGCGATTATCCCGGCATCACCCTGGAAATCGACGTGCAATCCAGCGACGCAATCCTCAGCTCGCTGTCCCAGAAAACTGCCAGCTTCGGGCTGGCAGTCAACCGCACCGCTCCCTCCTGGCTCGGCCAGCAATGCCTGACTCAAGAGCACTACGCGTTCTATTGCAGTGACGAGCATCCTTTATATGGCCGCACGGATTTGAGCCTCGCTGACCTACGCAGCGAGCAACTGATTATTTTCACGGGGGATTTGCTGGGCGGCACGCTGTCGTCGCTGGCCGAGTTTCGTGACTTGCACAAACTCACCGGACAAATCGTCGCCTCGTCTGCCAATACCCAGGAAGTCTTGCGTCTGGTGCTGGCCGGCTTTGGCATCGCATGCCTGCCGCAACACATTTGCCAGAGCGAATTGGCGACCGGTCGTTTGTGGCGCCTGCCGCCCGAGGAAGGCGTAGGCAACGTTGATATCAACCTGCTGTGGAATCTGGAGCAACGCCTGACCAAAGCCGAATCGGTGTTCCTCCAACGCCTGCGCGAAACGACCACTGACGGGCAGTCTGCACCTTAATGTCCCGTTCCGGTGCACGATGACCGGGTACTTCCGTAACATGCACCGGCAGCGAGCATTAGTGGGTTCGTTATTAATTCTGGTTATTAGAAGTGGAACTTTCCTGCATTATTTCGAGGAAAACATCCAATAATGGGTTGCGTGGAACCTGCTGCTTGTACAACAGTTTCACCGGTGTGGCTATGGCAAATTTCTGCCTCTTTATAGAGCGCATCTCGCCACGCTCGACATAACTTCTGGCCCAATGAACCGGCAAGTAGCCCAGATAACGGCCGGTCTTTATCATGATCGCCACGGCTTCAACCTGAGTGGCCACGGCAGTCACTTCGCGCTGAATCATGAGTGTCGGCTTACCTGTATGAACGGCATAAGCGTGATCGACAAATTCGGCTTCTGCCAGGCATTTTTCATCAACACTTTCATCGCTCAGGGCGAAAAATGGATGGTTGTTTGAACAGTAAAGCTCAGACACCTCGTCATACAGCGGGATCACTTGAAAGTCATCTTTACCGCTATACACGGGCACAATACCGGCCGCAAAACGGCCTTTGAGAATGCCTTGCTCGATCTCGTCCAAAGGCGCCACATTGAGCCGCACCTTTGCCTTCGGGGCCTTTATTTGCAGGGCTTTCAGGGCATCAACCAACGGGGAGTCAGGGTCTGACACAGTGTTGTCGATGACAGCGATATTCAAATCGCCGAGCAACTCGCCGCGCACATTACCGAGGCGGTCACGAAAGTTATCCAGCGCCATGAACAGGTCAAGGCTGGCGTCGTAGATAATCTTGCCTTGTTCGGTCAGGCAGAACTTTTCCCGCCCTCGCGTACATAGGCGCATGCCCAATCGAATTTCAAGATCCGATATCTGCTTACTGATTGCCGCCAGGCTGATATTCAGTTCTACCTGTGCGGCGGTAAACCCTCCCGCTTCAACCACTGCCCTAAAAACCTTGAAGAGTTTCAAGTCCATGGCGCTGGCCATTGACATCGCCGCTTCACCACTTCTTTTTGGCAGGTTTCCAGTTTCAGTAAGTTGACTTGCCATTTAAAACATTTCCCCGCGCGTTGGATTTTTCTAGCATCCCTCCCAATTGATCGATTCAACGTTAAGTGTAAGTCCACTTATTCCTTGCTCGCCCCGCGATCTTCACATCGCAGTTCGTATCGCACAACACGCTGTTGTTCAGGGTGGAGCAATCAACGTGCCAACGGAGAATTTACATGTCTGACGCCACTGATCGCCTTTGGGGCGCACGTTTCAAGACCGGCCCGGCAGAAGCCATGGCCAACCTGTCCCGCTCGCCACGCGCCTACTTTCGTCTGACGCCGTACGACATCGCTGGCTCCAAGGCGCATGCCAACGAGCTGAACCGTGCCGGACTGCTGGATGCCGACGAAACCGCCCGCATCATTGAAGCGTTGCGCACCATCGATGTGGACTTCGCAGCGGGCAACATCGAACCGATTGCAGCTGACGAAGACGTGCACACTTTCATTGAGCGTCTGCTGACTGAACGCCTCGGCACACTGGGCGGCAAACTGCGCGCAGGCCGTTCACGCAACGACCAGTCGGCCAATGACATGCGGCTGTTACTGCGTGATCAGGTGCGGGTCATGACTCTGGCGATTCTCGAATTGCAGAAGGCACTGGTCTCGCAAGCCGAGCAGCACATCAACACCATCGCGCCGGGCTTCACTCACCTGCAACAGGCGCAACCGATTGTGTTCGCCCACCATCTGATGGCGCATGCACAGGCGATTCATCGTGACATTCAGCGCCTGCAGGATTGGGACACACGTTTCAACCTGTCGCCACTGGGCGCAGCCGCACTGGCAGGTTCGGCCATCGCTCGCGACCCGCAACGCTCGGCAGCCGAAATGGGCTACAGCGGCCCGTGTGAAAACTCCATCGACGCCGTCGCCAGCCGCGACCATGTGGCTGAATTCCTGTTCTGCAGCAGCATGCTGGGCATCAACATTTCGCGACTGGCCGAAGAGTTCTGCCTGTGGACTTCCCGTCAGTTCCGCTGGGTCGAACTGGACGACGGTTACGCCACCGGCAGCTCGATCATGCCGCAGAAGAAAAACCCGGATATTGCCGAACTGGCCCGTGGTAAGTCAGGCCGATTGATCGGCAGCCTGACCGGCATTCTGGCCGTGCTCAAGGCTCAGCCGCTGTCTTACAACCGCGACTTGAGCGAAGACAAACACGCAATTCTCGACAGCCTGGAAACCGTGCATCTGGTGCTCCCTGCCTTCGCGGGCATGGTCCAGACCATGAAAGTGCGTGCCGACGAACTGCTGCGTCAGGCACCACTGGGCTTCACCCTCGCCACCGAAGTCGCCGACTGGCTGGCGGTGCGCGGCGTGCCTTTCAAAGAAGCCCACGAGATCACCGGCAAGCTGGTACAGCTCTGCGAAGAAAACAATATCGGCCTGGAAGAACTCAGCACCCAGCAACTGGCGGCGACTGATTCGCGCCTGACGCCGGAAGTGCTCGACGCACTGACGCTGGAAGCTGCACTGGCCGCACGCAGCGGTTGGGGCGGGACGTCGCCGGTACGGGTGGCCGAGCAGATTGAGCGCTTCAAGCAGCAACTGATCGCGCAGGAAAAATGGGCACTCGACTACGCGGGTCCGCGCGGCTGATTCAACGGAGAGTATTCCATGTCAAAGCCTCAAGCTTCTGCGAGCGCCGAGCGCGCTTCACTCGCGGCCAAGTACGACATTTCCACCTACAAGGTTGTGCCCCGTCGTTACTACGGTCGTTATGCCGCCGCGACACTGATCGTGGTGCTGTTGATCGGACTGGTTCACGCCTTTATCAACGGCAACATTGAATGGAGTTTCGTGCGGCAGTTTCTGACCGCCGAATCGATCATGTTCGGCCTGTTGAACACCATCATCATGTCTATCCTGGCGATGGCGCTGGGCGTGGTGCTCGGGGTGATCGTGGCGGTCATGCGCATGTCGCAGAACCCGCTGCTTCGCTACGTGGCACAGGGTTACACCTGGCTGTTTCGCGGTACACCGCTGATCCTGCAATTGCTGCTGTGGTTCAACCTGGCGTTGATCTTCCCGACTCTGGGCATTCCCGGCCTGTTCGAATTCAAGACCGTTGAAGTGATCACGCCGTTTGCCGCAGCGCTGCTGGGCCTGGGCATCAATCAGGGCGCTTACACGGCTGAAGTGGTGCGTGCCGGGCTGCTGTCGGTGGACAGTGGTCAGTACGAAGCCGCCAAGTCCATTGGCATGCCGCGTCTGCAGGCACTGCGCCGGATCATCCTGCCGCAGGCCATGCGGATCATCATCCCGCCGGTCAGCAACGAGTTCATCGGCATGGTGAAGATGACCAGTCTGGCCAGCGTCATTCAATACTCGGAACTGCTGCACAACGCGCAGAACATTTACTACGCCAACGCCCGCGTCATGGAGCTGCTGATCGTGGCCGGCATCTGGTATCTGGCGGTCGTGACCATCCTGACCCTGGGTCAGAGCCGACTGGAAAAACGCTTCGCCCGCGGCGCTGGCAAACGTAACTGAGCCCCAGAGGCAGGAAATCATCCCCATGTTGAACATCGTCAAAGCAGTAGACGTAAACAAGTTCTTCGGCGACTTCCAGGCGCTCAAGGACGTGAATCTGGAAATCCCCCACGGCGAAGTGCTGTGCATCATCGGCCCGTCGGGCTCCGGCAAAAGCACCCTGCTGCGCTGCATCAACCAGCTCGAAAAAGTCGACAGCGGTGGTTTGTGGGTGGACGAGGAAATCCTCGGCTATCGCACCGACGGCCACAGGCTGGTGGAACTGAGCGACGTACAGATCGCAAAGCAGCGGCTCAAGACGGGCATGGTGTTTCAGCGCTTCAACCTGTTTGCGCACATGACCGTGCTGGAAAACATCATCGAAGGACCGTCTCAGGTGCTGCGTCAGCCCGTTGAAGACTGTCGGGAACTGGCCATGGAGCTGCTCAAGCGCGTAGGTCTGGAAGCCAAGGCCAATGCGTATCCCATCGAGCTTTCGGGTGGTCAGCAACAGCGTGTCGCCATCGCTCGCGCATTAGCCATGCGTCCCAAGCTGATGCTGTTCGATGAGCCAACTTCGGCCCTCGACCCCGAGCTGGTAGGTGAAGTGCTCTCGGTCATGCGTGACCTGGCTAAAAGCGGCATGACCATGATCGTGGTCACCCACGAACTCGGCTTTGCCCGGGAAGTGGCCAACCGCGTGGTGTTCATGGATGCAGGGCAAATCATAGAGACGGGCGCACCGGAAGACGTGCTGATGAACCCGCGCAACCCCCGCACCCAGGATTTTATTGCTGCCGTTTTGAACTGAACTCAAACCCTTGCTGAGGATGTCCGATTTGAAAACTTTCGCGCTTACCGCTACCGCCGTACTGTCCGCTCTGATTTCGGTTTCGAGCTGGGCAGCCGACACTCACGTGTTGCCAAAATCCATCAAGGACAAGGGCTACATTACCGCTGGCATCGCCCCGAACTATCCGCCGATGGACTTCAAGGATCCCGCGACCGGCAAACTGACCGGCGTCGATTACGACCTGGGCACCGAAATCGCCAAGCGTCTGGGTGTCGAGATCAAGTGGCAGGAAACCGCTTTCGAACAAATGGTCAGCGGCCTGGCAACCAACCGTATCGACATCGTGCTGTCAGGCATGACCGATACGCCTGAGCGCCAGCAGACTGTCGACTTCGTTGACTACTTCAGCACCGGCCCGCAGTTCTACACCCTCGAATCCCAGAAGGATTTGAAGACCACCGCCGACATGTGCGGCAAGAAAATCGGCACCAGCCGTCGCACCACGTTCCCGGTGGAAATCGCCAAGTGGAGTGAAGTGAACTGCGTTGCCATCGGCAAACCGGCAATCACTGTGGTTGGCACCGAAGGCAGCGCCGATGCCCGTGCGCAACTGCGCCAGTCGCGTCTGGACGCCGCCGTGCAAGGCAGCGAAACCCTGCCGTACATCCAGGGCCAGGAGCCAGGCGTGTTCAAGGTGATCGGTGAGCCATTGTCGCGTCAGTTGACCGGCCTGGGTGTTGCCAAACACAACGCCGAGTTGAGCACAGCGATCATCGCGACCCTCAACGACATGATCAAAGACGGCACTTACGAGCAGATCCTCGGCAAGTGGCAGCTCAAGAACGGCGCAGTCGAACAAGCTGTTTTGAACGGCGCCAAGTAAAGCAGGCTTGCACTCGCCCAAGGACCGGGCGGGTGATATTCACACAGGCGGAGACTCCCCATGTTTGCCTCTAACGATCTGCGCTGGCCGAACAACGCCCGTGCCAGTGTCGCCCTGGCCTTCGATCTGGACGGCCCGACCGGTGCCGCCATGCTCGACGGCTCGATCTGGCAGAAACCGGAATACTTCACCTTCGGCGGCTATGGCCCCTATCGCGCATTGCCACGCTTGCTGGACATGCTCAAAGCCCACGCGACACCGGCGACCTTTTTCGTCCCGGCCTGGGTCGTGGAGAACTGGCCAAAACAGTGTCAGGCAATCATCGAACACGGCCACGAGGTGGCCTATCACGGCTATCGTCATGAATCGTTTTTCGCCCTGGACCTGCAAGCCCAGCGCGACGTCATGAAGATCAGCGCCGACATTTTCAAGCGCTACCTGGGCATCACTGCCACGGGTTTCCGCACGCCTTCGGGCGACTGGCACAGCGAAACACCCGCCTTGCTCATGGACTGCGGCGTGACTTACTCCAGCAGCATGCGCGGCGATGACCGCCCGTACTTCATCGAAGTCCCCGGCCAGCCAAACGGACTGGTGGAAATCCCCGGCCGCTGGGAACTGGATGACTACGCCTCGCTGGCCTACACCCGTGCGCCGAATTATCCGGCCGGGCTGGACCGCATCGCCAGTTACGATCAGACGCTGGACAACTGGTGTCGCGAATTCGACGGCACCTATCGCGAAGGTCTGTGCATGACCACGCTGTTCCATCCCAAGATCAGCGGCAAGCCGGGGCGCATCGGGATTCTCGAGGCTTTTCTGGAGCACATGCACAGTCATCCGGACGTCTGGTTTGCGACCTGCAACGACGTCGCCAACTTCTGGCTCAAGGAGCATCGGCATGACTGAATCCAGGTCTGTCTGGCCCGCGCCTTATCGTTGCGCGGTGGTCATCACGTTTGATTACAACGACATTCACGGCATCCTGACTCAGGTCCCGGCGATTGCCGGGCGCGATAAAAGCCTGTCGGTCTGGCGCTACGGCACCACACGCGGCGTGCAGCGGGTACTGGAGATTCTGGCTGATCAGAACCTGCCATCGACCTGGTGCATCCCCGGCATTGTTGCCGAGGAGAACCCGCAAGTGATTCAGGCCATTCATGCCGCAGGCCACGAAATCGCCTGCGCGGGCTATCGCCATGAAGACTTTTCAACACTGGATTTAGCTGGGCAACACGCCTCGCTGAAACAAGGATGCCAAGTGATTGCCGAGATGACCGGGCAGCGTCCCAGCGGCTTTCGAGTGCCCGCGGGCAGTTATGCGCCAGGCTTCGTTGATGCCTTGCGTGCAGAGGGTATCGCGTGGTCTTCGTCGTGGTCTGGCGATGACCTGCCTTACTTGCACCCGGCGACTCAGGTTGATTCTGCACCGTTGGTTGAACTGCCACTGCATTGCGAACTGGAGGACGAGCCGTATTTCGCCTTTAACCTCGCGCCTGCAGTGCCGGTCAGCCAGGCGCGTATCGGTTCGAGCGCCGAGGTGTTGCAAAACTGGCAGCATGACTTCAATGGCTTCCACCGTTTCGGCCTGTGCTACGTGCTGCGCCTGCATCCCGAAACCCTCGGCACCGTGGGCCGAAGTGGTTTGTTGCTGGAGCTGCTGACCTGGCTCAAGGCGCAACCGGACGTGTGGTTCGCCACGGCTGAGGAAGTTGCGGACTGGTGGAGTGGCAATCACAGTGCAGTGCCGGAAGATCACCCGGCTGCGGTGTTTGAGCGGCACAACAAAGTCCAGAACGCCTGAGATTTGCATCGGCATATGTTGAACCTGTAGGAGCTCACCGAGGTTACGAGGCCAGCGATGGCAGTTTGTCTGACACACCGCTATCGCTGGCCTCGTAACCTCGGTGAGCTCCTACAGGACATGCATTTCAACCAGAAAAATATGCGCCCTGAAGAGACTCGCCATGAGCAACGCCATTACCACCCTCAGCCAATTCATCTGCCGCACGTCATTCGATGAGCTGCCCGAATCGTTGGTCGTCAAAGCCAAGCAGCATCTGCTCGACACGTTGGGCGCGGCGCTGGCCGGGTCGCAAGCACCACTGACCCAGAATGCATTGCGGGCCATGAATGCCAGCGAGGCAGAAGGTGTGTCGGTGATCTGGGGCGCAGATTACGGCTTGTCGGCGCGCAACGCAGCGCTCATCAATGGCATCGCGGCGCATGCGCTGGAGCTGGATGACGCTGGTGGCTGCGATCACTCCGGCGCGGTCGTGGTTCCGGCCATGCTGGCGGTGCTGCCCTTGTGCGAGCCAATGCCCGACGGCCAGGAACTGCTCACCGCCATGGTGCTGGGTTACGACGTGGCGCGCCGGGTGCTGGAGGCCTGCGGCGGATATTCCCCACACAACGAAGCAGGCTGGCATTCAACCGGCACTTGCGGTGTGTTTGGCGCCGCCGCAGCGTGCGCTCGACTGCTCAAACTGGATGAGCAACAAACCGGCTCGGCGCTGGGTCTGGCAGCGAGCATGAGCGGCGGTCTGTGGGCATTTATCCACGACGGTGCCGACAGCAAAAAACTCCACGCCGGACGCCCGGCCGAGGGCGGTGTGCTGGCGGCGTTGCTGGCGCGTGAAGGCATCACCGGGCCGACACAGGTGTTCGACGACGTGTGGGGCGGATTCCTGCGCACACTCGCTCGCGACACGGCGCAACCACAGGCGCTGACCGAAGATCTCGGCGTGGTCTGGAAGCTGGCTCGTTGCTCGATCAAACCCTATGCGGCATGCCGGGGTACTCACTCGGCTATCGATGCCATCGGCCAACTGCTGAGCGAGCTGCAGATCAACGCCGATCACGTCGCGTCCATTCAGGTCAGCGCCAGCGCCTTTCTGGTGGACATGTGCGCGGGGATCGACACGCAGACCCTGGCCGCCGCGCAGATGAGCTTGCCATACGCCTTGGCCGTGCGCTGCTTGCTGGGGCACGCGGGGCTGGATGCGTACGAAGAGAACAAGCGCACATCACCCGCCGTGTCGGGTTTCATGCAGAAGATTCAGATGCAGGTCGACGCGTCCCTCGCGCCACTGGATGAGCCTTATGTCACCCTCGTCAGCGAAGATGGACGCAGCGCCACCCTGCAAATCAAAACCCCGCTGGGCGGCCCGCTGAACCCGATCGGCGATGGTGCGCTGTGGGCGAAATACAGCTCGCTGGCCACCCGCGCCTTGCCCGCCATACAAGCCGAACATTTGGGCGAACTGTGCCTGAACCTGCAGCACATCACTGATCTGCATGAGATGCTGGATTTGTTGCGCGCGCCATAAAATGAGGTATCGGACATGAAATACATTCCCTGTGGGAGCGGTGCTTGCCCGCGATAAACGATAACGCGGTATGTCGTCTAGCTTCGTCTCATGTATCGCGGGCAAGCACCGCTCCCACAGGGTTTGCGCCAACCTCAAGCCCACCGCGATCCTGTGGGACCGAATTCATTCGGGAAAGCGGTATTTCTGTCGACAAAGATGCTGTGAATGTACCGGCACCTTCGCGAATGAATTCGCTCCCACACAGTCTGCACAGGTTCAGCGTTCACACCAAACCTACGCTTGGTCAATCGCGCTTGCGATACCCCTCAACAATCGCCGAGAAATCCTTGCCGCCTTCGCCGCGCAGGCTCATCGCTTGATAGAGCTGTTGCGCCACCGCGCCGAGAATCACCGGTTGATGGGCGACCCGGGCCGCTTCGGTTGCCAGGCCCAGATCCTTGAGCATCAGTTCGGCACCAAAACCGCCGGTATAACCTCGCGAAGCGGGCGCGGTATCGACAATGCCTGGCCATGGGTTGTAGATCTCTGAACTCCAGCAGCGACCGGTCGAGGTGTTGATGATTTTCGCCAGCACTTCGGTGTCGATGCCCAACGTGTCTCCCAGCGCCATGGCTTCAGCGACGCCGATCATGGTGATCCCCAGCAGCATGTTGTTGCAGATTTTGGCGATCTGCCCGGTGCCGATGTCACCGCAGTGAACGATGTTCTTGCCCATCTGCGCCAGCACCGGTTTAAGCGTTTCGAAATGCTCGTCACTGGCTCCGACCATGAAGGTCAATGTACCCGCCTGCGCGCCACCGGTGCCGCCCGACACCGGCGCATCACCGAGGGTCACGCCGTGCCTGGCCGCGATGGCTGCAACGTCGCGAATGGTCTGTGGATCAATGGTGCTGCAATCCACCGCCGGTACACCGGAGCCGATGCCTGCAAGCACGCCGTCTTCGTTCAGATACACGCTACGCACATGAGCAGCGGCGGGAAGCATAGTGATCACCAGCTCAGCGCCCTGAGCCGCATGCCTGGGCGATTCACTGATGCGCCCGCCCAATGCAGCCAGCTCATTGAGGATGGTGGTGTTGAGGTCGAACAGGTGCAGATGATGCCCGGCCTTGAGCAGATTACGGGCCATCGGCGCGCCCATGTTGCCTAAACCGATGAAGGCGATTTTCATTGTTGTTCTCCTTTTATTCGAACTCACCGCAATTCCCTGTGGGAGCGGTGCCATTCAATGGGACCGAGGTGCCCCGCCAGCTCTACTTCAAGTTAATCGTCGTATTCACACCGTCATTAACACTGTCGTCATCAAACCAGCGACTCGTGACGGTCTTGGTTTGAGTGTAGAACTGCACCACCTGTTTGCCGTACGGGCCGAGGTCGCCGAGTTTGGAGCCGCGTGAACCGGTGAAGCTGAAGAACGGCACGGGCACCGGAATCGGGATGTTGATCCCCACCTGCCCCACGTCGATCTCACTCTGGAATTTGCGGGCCGCCGCGCCGCTCTGGGTAAACAGGCCAGTGCCGTTGCCGTAAGGGTTGGCGTTGACCAGCGCAATGGCTTGATCGAGGGTGTCGACTTCCAGCACCACCAATACAGGTCCGAAGATTTCCTGGGTGTAGATCTGCATGTCGGTGGTGACGCCGGAGAACAGGGTTGGCCCGACAAAATTGCCATCTTCAAAACCCGGCACCATGATGTCGCGGCCATCCAGTTCCAGTTTCGCGCCTTCGCGCACGCCGCTTTCGATCAGGTCCAGAATGCGCTGCCTGGCGCGTCTGGAAATCACCGGTCCGACATCGGTGCCCGCTTCGCTGCCGGCATTGACCTTGAGCTGCTGCGCCAGCGTTTTGAGGTCCGGCAGCCACTGCTTCGCCGTACCGACCAGTACGACGACCGAAGTGGCCATGCAACGTTGACCGGCAGCGCCGAAACCGGCACCGACCAAGGCATTCAGGGTTTGCTGACGATTGGCATCAGGCAGCACCACCGCGTGGTTCTTGGCGCCCATCATCGATTGCACGCGCTTACCGTGTTGACCGGCCAGGTTGTAGACGTGAGTGCCGACGGCGGTAGAGCCGACAAAGGAAACCGCTTTGATGTCCTTGTGGGTGCAAAGGGCATCCACCACCTCTTTACCGCCATGCACCACGTTGAGTACGCCCGGCGGAACGCCCGCCTCAACCGCCAGCTCAACCAGCAACATGGTCGACATCGGGTCCTGCTCGGAGGGTTTGAGCACGAAGGTATTACCGCAGGCGATGGCCATCGGGAACATCCATAACGGGATCATTGCCGGGAAGTTGAACGGTGTGATGCCCGCGCAGACGCCCAAGGGCTGGCGCAAGGTGTAGGTATCGACGCCCCCCGCGACGTTCTCGGAGAACTCGCCCATTTGCAGGCTGCCAATGGAACAGGCGTGTTCCACCACTTCCAGACCTCGAAAGATATCCCCCTCGGCATCCGCGATGGTCTTGCCCTGTTCGGCGCTGAGCACTGCCGCAATGCGCGACGAGTGTTCACGAATCAATGCCTGCAGCTTGAGCATGATGCGCATGCGCGCGCCAATCGGTGTATGACGCCAGGTCTGGAACGCCTGTTGTGCGGCGGCCACGGCGGCATCGACTTCGTCGGCTGTGGCAAACGGCACCTGAGCCAGCACTTGCTGGGTCGCCGGGTTGATGATGTCGTGCCATTCGGTGCTATGCGATTCAACCCATTCGCCATTGATCAGCAGCTTGACTCGATCCACGGTGTTGTCCTTGTTGTTCGGGGAAGCGTTCATCGAAATCTCCTAATCAAACAGTTATTCGGCTCTCAGTCCGGACGCCGGATGTCGGGGCGGATCGCGCTTCATCAGCGCCGTGCAGACCAACGCCACAACGCCCATACCCACCAGATAAACGATCACGTAATGCGGGCTGCCATCGGCGTAAGCCAGTAGCTTGGTGGCGATCATCGGTGCGAATCCGCCGCCCAATACACCCGCCAGTTGCACCGATACCGAAATGCCGCTGTAGCGGATTTCTGCCGGGAATTGTCGGGCGAACAGCAATGATTCGGGGGCATACAGAATCGGGAACACCACACCTACCGCCAGCACCATCGCCCACCAGACCAACAGCGGTTCGCGGGTGCCGAGCATGGCGAAGAACGGGTAGGCGAACGCGCACAGCAGTAGCAAGCCGGCGAAGTACAAACGACGTTGGCCAACCTTGTCCGAGAGGTAGCCGCAGAACGGCATGGTGATCAGTGACAGCGCTGCCCCCGCAGTAATCGCGTTGAGGACGTCGGCACGAGGGATCAGCAGTTGATTGGCGGCGTAGGCCAAGGCGAAGGTCACCGACATGTAGAACCAGGCGTTCTCGGCAGTCCGTGCGCCGATGATGGTCAGGGTTTCCCGTGGGTGTTCACGCAGCACCTTGAGCAACGGCACCTTGACTGCGATTTTGTCCTTCTTGAGCTTTTCGAAGTCCGGCGACTCCGGCACTTTCAGGCGGATCAACCAGCCCACGCCAAGCAGCACGATGCTGGCAATGAACGGCAGGCGCCAGCCCCAACTGAGCATGTCTTCTTCAGGCAGTTTGGCGACCATTCCCATGGCCAGCGTTGCCAGCACGAGGCCTGCGCCCACACCGGTTTGCGGCAGGCTGCCGTAGAAACCTTTTTTGCCTTCGGGCGCATGTTCGACGGCCATCAACACTGCACCGCCCCACTCGCCTCCCACCGCCATGCCTTGCAGGAAGCGCATGACCACCAGAATCAGCGCTGCCCAGTAGCCGATCTGTTCGTAGGTGGGGATAAGGCCAATGATGATGGTCGGTATCCCCATCATCATCAGGGTCATCAGCAGCATGGATTTACGCCCGATGCGATCGCCGAAATGCCCGAAAATAATCCCGCCCAGCGGCCGCCCGAGAAAGCCCACAGCGTAGGTGGCAAATGCCGCCAGAACGCCGGTGATCGGGTCCAGTGCAGGGAAAAATATTTTGTTGAAGATCAGCGCGGCAGCCGTGCCGTATAGGAAAAAGTCGTACCACTCGATGGTTGTACCCGCCATGCTCGCGGCACCGGCAAGGCGATAGGATTTGGCTTTTTTCGGGGGCCCGGCATCGAGTGCGCCAGCGTCCGCCGTGAGTGCGTCCTTCATAAACTCCTCCGCTTATTTATTGTTGTGCAGGGTGTTATGTCGTGGGGTGTTGCCTGGGATTTGAAACGAATGCGCGTAACCGCCGTAGGACCGGCTTTAGCCGGGAGGGCGTCATTGAGTCGAGCATCGCCCTCCCGGCTAAAGCCGGTCCTACGGACTATCCGCAGATCGGCGTTCTGGAGTATAGATGTGCAAACTTCTAACAAGAACGCACATAAAAGCAGGACCAACATGCAAAAAAACATCACCTCCCTGAGCAATCTGAACTGGGATGACCTGAAGTTTTTTCTTGAGGTGGCCCGTACTCGCAAGGCCAGCAGCGCCGCCAAACGACTCGCAGTGGATTACACCACCGTGTCGCGGCGCATCACTTCGCTGGAGAACTCGCTGGGTACGCTGCTGTTCGAGAAATCTCGTGGCAACGGTTTCATACTGACCGCCGAGGGCCAGCGATTACTGGGTTATGCGGAGTCCATTGAAAGCACGCTGCATCTGGCCTGCGAGCAGGTTTCGGGATCAGGCCTGGCGCTATCCGGGCATATCCGCATCGGCTGTACCGAAGGCTTCGGCAGTTTTTTTATCACGCCACAGCTCAGCCACTTTCTTGATGACTACCCCGACATCTCGGTGGATATCCTGCCGCTGCCGCACTTCATCAGCCTGTCCAAACGCGAGGCCGATATCGTTATCGCCCTGGAACGACCGGAGCACGGACCTTATGTGTGCTGCAAATTGTGCGACTACAACCTGCGTCTGTACGCGACCCAGGAATACCTGGACAACCACAAGCCTCTCAACAGCACGGCTGACCTGGCTGAACATACCTTCATCAGTTACGTAGACGACCTGGCCTTTAGCTCGGAGCTGCTTTACCTCAGCAACCTGCTCCCCGGCGCCCAAGCACAACTGCGCAGCACCAGCGTCATCGCCCAGTACCTCGCTGCGCTGCAAGGCCGTGCGTTGGCGATTTTGCCGTGCTTTCTTGCCGCTCAGGATTCGCGGTTGATACCGGTGTTGGCAGATGAAGTGAATATCACCCGACATTTCTGGATGTACTGCCGCGAAGACCTGCGCAAGCTCAAGCGGATTACGGTGCTGTGGGATTACATTCGGGAGGTGACGGAGTTGAATCAGGGGTTGCTGCTGGGGCGGTCGCGGGGAGTGATGTTTGCAGAATAGTCATGCCCATCGAATACCCGTAGGAGCTGCCGAAGGCTGCGAAGCATTTACTCCTGACATGCCGCAATCGCAGCCTTCGGCAGCTCCTACAGAGGCTTTTGAATCAGGAACTAGGCCGCAGAAACCTGCTCATGCTCGAACCATACGCCAATCTCTTCCAACGGCATCGGCCGCGAGAACAGGTAGCCCTGCGCAGACATGCAGCCCAGGCTCTTCAGTGCGGCAAGTTCTGCTGCCGTTTCAACCCCTTCGACGATGCATTCAAGTTGCATGTCCTGACACAACGCGAGCAGGGATTTGACGATTTTGAAGCTCGCAGGGTTGAGGTGGATGTCGGTCACAAAAGTGCGGTCGACCTTGAGTTTGGTCAGCGACAGTGCGTGAATCTGGCTCAGACTCGAGTACCCGGTGCCGAAGTCGTCCAGGGAAATACCACAGCCTAAACTGCGAAACAGGCCGATGGCCCGCTGAGTCTGGGCCAGATCCTGAATAACGGCGGTCTCGGTGATTTCCAGATCCAGACATGACGGATCGAACCCGCTGTCCTTGATGGCCTGGGCAATAACCTGAGCAGCCTCTTCCGACCCGCAGTCATGAGCGGAAAGGTTGAACGACAGGCGAATACCGGCAGGCCAGGACGATGCGGCCTCCAGCGCCTTGCTCAGCAGCGGCACGGTCAAGCGATTAACCATGCCGATACGCTCGGCGATGGGAATGAAATCACTGGGCGGCACATTCCCCAACTCTGGGCTCTTCCAACGCGCCAGTGCCTCGAATGCGATGGTTCGCTGGCTATGAATATCAACGATCGGCTGGAACACCACGTGAAACTCTTCCTGCAGATTGGCCCTGCGCAACGCCTGTTCAGTCAGCCCTTGTCGGCTGAGTTGCTGACGGTGAACACCGGAGAACATGCAGACTGTGCCCGGTCGGTTGCGCTTGCTTTGGTAAAGCGCGTAATCAGCGTATTCGTAAACTTCAGTTTCGCTGGCAGCCAAATCGGGGAAAGTGGCGATGCCCATTGAAGCGCCGATCTGGATCGGAATATCCACCAGCAGAAAAGGCTCACGCATCTGTGCACAGATCCGCTCGCCGAAGGCACGCAACTGCTCGTCGCTTTTGGCATCCGTCATGATCAATGCGAACTCATCCCCGCCCAGTCGGGCCAGATGAACGCCATCATCCAGTAAACCCGTCAAACGCTGGCCAACCTGATACAGCAGCTTGTCGCCAATACTATGGCCGTAGAGATCATTGACCGGCTTGAAGCCGTCCAGGTCGATCAAGCCAACCGCCAGGCGCGCATCATGGACGCGAGCTTCTTCAAGCAGGATTTCCAGCAGGGAGAAAAACTGTCGGCGATTAGCCAGCCCGGTCAGGCTGTCCATGTTGGCGAGGCGACGGTTCTCGTTGCTCAGCCTTTCGGTACTGGCCTGCATGTTCACCAGTCGCGTGAAATCGCCGTACTGGGCCTTGAGAATGATGAGCATCGCAATGGAAACCAATACCACATCAATCGCCGTAGCGATAAACGTGATGTTGTTGGTCGAGGCAAAAAACACCACGAACGCCGTATTGACCACGACCGTGGTTGCCAGCGCCGCAGGCAGCAAATGCATCATGCAGAAGATGCAGGCGATGACCGTAATCGCCATGAAAAAGGCAACGTGAGCCTGTCCGTAGCTATCGCCATAAGGAAACAGCGCCAGCGACCAGGCGGCAAAACCCGCGGCCACAAATGGCGCGAGACGATTGGTGCGTTTCAGGGCGGCCAGCATCTGTGCCGGGCTGGCTGTACGTGTGCGCGTACGGCACCACTCCACGGCACGGATAACACCGAATACCGTCATGACCAACGGGCAATAGACCGCCAGCCAGGCCGGTGCTGCCGAATAGTGAGTGCCCGCCAGCACCAGCGTATTGATCAGCAGAATGAAATACATCATCGGCAGTTGCCGGGACAACGCAATGTATTGGGCTTTGACCAAGCCAGGGTTGTCTTTAGGCACAGACATGAGCGCTCGCAAATCGGCAAGCAAGGTTTTATTCATCAGGCGTGGCTCTGAAAGTTCAACCAGTTATAA
This sequence comes from Pseudomonas sp. Irchel 3A5, assembly GCF_900187575.1. Classification (NCBI taxonomy): domain Bacteria; kingdom Pseudomonadati; phylum Pseudomonadota; class Gammaproteobacteria; order Pseudomonadales; family Pseudomonadaceae; genus Pseudomonas; species Pseudomonas sp. Irchel 3A5. The sequence continues at coordinate 173,347 of NZ_FYDU01000011.1, forward strand.
ACCGACCAGATATCCCTTCCAGTTTTGGTCAAGTACATCGATAGACCGTGCACTTATCTATTCGTGTCGGCAGCGCAGCCGGTTTATGCACGTCTTCCGATGAATGGTGGCATTTTGACTGTAGACGACAATTTTCAAGTCAGCACACATTCCGCGAGCCAGGCCTCGAATTCTTCCAGAGGCATGGGTCGGCTGATCAGATAGCCTTGCCCGGTGTCACACCCGGCATCGCTTAGAAACGCCAGTTGCTCCGGGGTTTCGATGCCTTCGGCGGTGACGGTGTAGCCGAGGGCATGCCCCAGTTCTATGACGGCCTCAGTGATTGCGACGTAGGCTCGGTCGTGAGGCAGACCGGAAATGAACGTGCGATCAATTTTCAGGTTGTCGATGGGCAAATCTTTCAGGTAAGCCAGAGAGGAATAGCCCGTGCCAAAATCATCAATGGCTACGCTCAGGCCCATGCTGCGCAGTTGACTGAGTACCGTGTGCGCCAACTCCTGGCGGTTCATGATCAGGCTTTCGGTGACCTCCACCTCCAGCACCTGGGCGGGCAAGTCATAGCGCTGCAAGGCCAGCCGTACATCTTCGACAAAATCGCTGCGTTCTATTTGCAGCACGGCCACGTTGATCGCAATGTGCTGGTTGTACTGTCCGGAGTCGCGCCAACACCGGACCTGTTTGCACACCTGGTCAAGCACCCATTGGCCGATCGAGACAATCAACCCAGTGCGCTCAGCCAGCGGGATGAAGTCTGCAGGCGATACCAGTCCCAGCGTCGGGCTGCGCCAGCGAATCAATGCTTCTGCGCCCTCGACCCTGCCGGTTTTCAGATCGCGCTTGGGCTGGTACCAGACTTCGAATTCATTGCGCTCAAGGGCCTGACGTATCGCCGCCTCCAGAGCCACTCGGGCCTGAATCAGCGTGGTCATATGCGACTGGTAGAAACAGAAATCGTTACGACCGGCCTCTTTGGCGGCGTACATTGCCGTATCGGCCTGAGTCAGAAGCGCCTGGGCCGTAGTCCCATTCTCTGGATACATCGTGACCCCGATGCTGGCAGTCACTAACGCGGCAGTCCCATCCAGATCGAACGGCTTGTGCAACGACTGAAGGATTTTGCCCACCACCGGTACGACATCCGCCTCGCACTCCACTCCATCAAGGATAAAGCCGAACTCGTCCCCACCCAGTCGAGCGACAACATCCCCAAACCTTGCCGCGTCGACAAAACGGTGGGTAGCCTGTTGCAGCAACAGATCGCCCATCGGATGGCCGAGGCTGTCGTTGACCAGCTTGAAACCATCCAGGTCCAGCATCAGCACAGCCATGCAGTTGTTCTGCCGTTTGGCCTGCTCAATGCCCTGGATCAGTTGCTGGTGGAACAACACACGGTTGGGCAACCCGGTAACCGAGTCGAAGTGAGCCAGCCGCTCAAGCCCGCGTTCAGCTTCCTTGCGCACCGTGACGTCTCGCACAATCGCATAGGTCACCAGCTCCTGCGCCAGTTGCATGGTGCACAGCGTCACCTCGGTCGGAAACACGCTGCCATCCACACGCTTGTGATCCCACTCGAAACGCAGCGAACCCTCACGCTCTACTTCGACCCGAAGCGCTGCGGCTTTGGCCACCGAGGACTGCCCGTCAGGCTGGAACAGTGGAGAGATCTCGGCCACGGTGACACTGGGGAACACGTCGCCCTCGAATCCCAAGGCCTTCATTGCGGCAGTGTTCCCCTGATTGATCCGCCCATCCTGACCCCGAATCCAGATGGGGTCCGGTGACCGCTCAAATAGCATGCGGAAGCGATCTTCACTTTGTACCAGCGAAGAGGTCACCACTTCCCGCTCGGTAATTTCCTTGCGCAGCTCGGCATTTCGCCGGCGGATCAGACTGTGATTCAGACTGGCCTGCAGAATGAAGAGACTCAACAGTATGGACGTCGATATGGCCAGCAGGAAAAGCGAGGAATCAAGGATGGACCGTGTTACCCAGCCGCTCCTGGGTAGAGCTGCCAATTGCCAGCTACCGCCGGGAATGCTGACGTCAACCACGATCGGATCGCTGTCGAACAATGCTGAATCGCCATAAATCAGCTGACCTGCTGCACCGAGGCCATCGTGACCGCGCAACGCGACTTGCAGCCCTTCTTCCTCTTCCAGTCCGGCCGCCTTCAGCAGTGCATCAGTACTGGTGACTACGGAAATAACGCCCCAATAGGCCTCATGTTCCTGATGTGCAGAAAGGAAAACAGGACGGCGATAGATCAATTCCCTGCCCCCCTGATACAGCGTTACGGGTCCGGCCAGCAACGCGGCGCCGGTTACGCGTGCTTTTTCTATGAGTGGGTACTGGTTGGGCCAGCTTTGATAGTCCAGGCCGATGATGCCTTCATTGCCTGCCAGCGGGTAGGTATCCAGAATCACTTCATCAGGCGCAATGACGATGTTGCGAATGTACGGCACGGCATCGATGGCGCTATGGGCCATGCGCCTGAAATGCTGGGGCGAGATACTCCCGTCAATACTGATCAGTTGGGCGATGCCTTCGGTGCCGCTGAACGCAAATCGCACACGCTCTGCCAGTCGCGTCCCTAGGCTGCTGAGTTGAAGAGCCAGACCAGCCCGATCATTGTCGCGGTGACGTGCATTATCCAGTGCGCCCAGCCCATAGGACAGAAATGCGCCAATGACCAGCACCCCGAGAGGTAACAAGAAGGTGCTATACGAGCCGTTGTCACGACCCGAGGGTGCCTGGGCTTTACTCACATGCTGCCATCCGGTTGGGTAATTCAAAGAAAATTAATACCCGGCGCACTATCCGCGTACACGCTGGATAGTGGCTGATAGCTCAAGGTCAATGTATCCGTATGAGTGCATCTCGTCATCGACCAGAATGACAGATCCTTGAGAAACATTTTTCAACTATCAATTTGACCGATGATGGGTAGTAATCGCATTGACTTCTTAATAAATACCAGCGGCGTAGCATTGCCTCCATACCCAGTTACCAACTAACCGATCTGGAGCAACTACTATGAAAACTTCAAACCTGATTTTTGGCTTTACCTTCTCCCTGCTGGCTGCAAGTGCTTTCGCCCTGCCGGCCGTCAATGTCCACAACCAACTGAACGCTCCAATAGTTGCTGAAGGCGGTGCTGACCACGTAGGTGCAAACCGCGTCGCTGCTGACGGTGCTGACCACGTAGGCGCAAACCGCGTCGCTGCTGACGGTGCTGACCACGTAGGTGCAAACCGCTTTGCTGCCGACGGTGCTGACCGCGTAGGTGCAAACCGCGTCGCTGCCGACGGTGCTGATCATGTAGGTGCAAACCGTTTTGCTGCTGATGGTGCTGACCACGTAGGTGCAAATCGCGTTGCTGCTGACGGTGCTGACCACGTAGGTGCAAACCGCCTAAGCTGATTTTCTAATCTGCTTGTCTACAGCCCGGCTTATGCCGGGCTTAATTTTGTCCAGAATAAAGTTCTTCCCGACAGCACATATATACAAAGTTATAATCACCTAGTTATTGGACGAAAAAATTGGATCCAATAAACCGTTAATAATTACCCTCCACAAGTATGACGTCCGATCACAATCGGGTAACTAAAAAATCTTATCAAACAACTGCTTGAAACTTTGCACTGGTTTTTGACGGTCGGCCATTAAGGTTCGAACGTCGTTGCCGATAGGGTGTTGTACAGATGCCCTCGCTGCCTTAAAAAAACAATGTTCCGGCTGTGATTGATCTTCCAAGCAAAAAAATCGTGGAGAAACACAATGAACAGCTGGTTTGCCAACATCAGCGTCAACATGAAGCTCGCCCTCGGTTTTGGGCTGGTGCTTGTTTTTACTGCCATTCTCGCTCTGACTGGCTGGAACAGCCTGAGCAAACTCATCGACCGTAGCAACTGGATGAGTGACATCACCGAGCTCAATGCCCAATTGACCAAATTGCGGGTAGCACGCCTGCAATACATGGTTGCCGACGGCGACGACGCCGTGGCCCAGAGCGTTCAGGTGGCCCTGGACGGCTTCAAGGCTCAGCAGGAAAAACTGCTGAAAAGCTTCAAGAGCCCGGAGAATATCGCGCTTTTGAAACAACTGAGCACCGTCATCGCCGAATACGAAAAAGGCCTCGCTGACATGCGGGCTGGCTACAAGGCCAGTAACAGCGCACGTGATTCAATGGGCGGCCATGCAGATAAAGGCAATGCGCTGGTTGATCAGCTTTACGCAGATGTACTGAACCTCGGTGCGGACGACGAGCGCCGATTCGAGCAGTATCAAGCCATCAGCAAGGTCAAACAGGACCTGATGCTGGCGCGTTACGCGACGCGTGGCTACACCGGCAGCACCACTCCGGAGAACGAACAGAAAGCATTGAGCGAGATCGAGAACGCGATCAAAGGCCTGCAAGCTACACAATCGACTTTTGGCGGCGTCCAGGCTGAACGACTCAAGCAGCTGGAAACCGAACTGAGCGAGTACCGCAACTCGTTGATGGCCTTCAAGACCACCATTGGCAACCTTGCTGTATTGCGCAAGAACATGACGACCCAGGGCGCGACCATCGTCAAACTCAGCGATGACATGTACAAAATCCAGCTGGACCGCCGTGACATCGAGAGCGCCGACGCCCGCAATATGCAGTTGATCTGCACCTTGCTCGCACTCGTGCTGGGTGTTTTGGCAGCGATTATCATCACGCGTCAGATTACCCGTCCTCTGAAGGACACCCTGGAAGTTGTAGAGCGCATCGGCTCTGGTGATCTGTCGCACACCATGGTTGTGACCCGCCGTGACGAATTGGGTGAGCTGCAACAAGGCATCCAGCGCATGGGCACCACGCTGCGCGACCTGATCGGTAACATTCGTGACAGCGTTGTGCAAATTGCCAGCGCAGCTGAAGAACTCTCCGCCGTTACCGAACAGACCAGCGCCGGTGTAAACAGCCAGAAGGTCGAGACTGATCAAGTCGCCACCGCCATGCACGAAATGTCGGCCACAGTGCAGGAAGTTGCACGTAACGCCGAACAGGCATCCCAAGCCGCATCGGTCGCCGATAAAGAAGCACGCAACGGCGACAAGGTCGTAGGCGAAGCCATCGTACAGATCGAACGTCTGGCAGCTGAAGTCGTCCGTTCCACCGACGCCATGACTCAACTTGAGCAGGAAAGCGACAAGATCGGCAAGGTCATGGATGTGATCAAGGCGGTCGCTGAACAAACCAACCTGCTGGCCCTCAACGCTGCGATCGAAGCGGCTCGTGCCGGTGAAGCCGGACGTGGTTTTGCGGTAGTGGCTGACGAAGTGCGCGGCCTGGCGCAGCGCACACAGAAATCCACCGAGGAAATCGAAGCCCTGGTCGCTGGTTTGCAGAACGGTACCCGTCAGGTCTCAAGCATCATGCTCAGCAGCCGTGAACTGACTGAAAGCAGCGTGACCCTGACTCGCAAGGCCGGTACATCGCTGGAAAGCATCACCCTGACGGTTTCCAACATTCAGGCGATGAACCAGCAGATCGCCGCCGCGGCTGAAGAGCAAAGCGCGGTAGCCGAAGAGATCAGCCGCAGCATCATCAACGTGCGCGATGTTTCCGAGCAGACCGCTTCGGCCAGCGAAGAAACTGCCGCATCCAGCGTTGAACTTGCCCGTCTGGGTAATCAGCTGCAAATGCTGGTCAGCCACTTCAAGGTCTGACCCTCGACAAGCAGTCGTTGTATACCTCAAGCCCGGCTAATTGCCGGGCTTGAGCGTTTCTGAAGTTCGTACTTTCCGATACGCCCTCCAACATTCTCACATGACGCAGGTAGACAATCGGTACTTGCTTGACTCCGCCTGACTCAAGGTTTCTGCTCTCAACCGATAGACGCGCATTATTGAGGGCTTTGCCACATAATCGTCGGGTTTCTTCCACTGCAAGGTCTATCTTCACATGCAAAAAATTCTTTCCTGCCTGCTCGGCGCCGTCCTTTCCTTCTCTCCTGTGGCGCTGGTCAGCGCCGCGACGGCAGCCAAGCCTGTTTCTCTAGTGGTTCTCAGTTCCGGCGGCATCATGGGCGCGTTCAACGCGATCAGTAGCGATTATGAGCAGCGCACGGGCGTGCGTCTGGTGGCGGAGGCTGCGCCGTCAATGGGTGCTACGCCGCAAGCGATACCTAACCGCCTGGCCCGCAATGAACCCGCGGACGTTGTACTGATGGTTGGCTCGGCGCTGGATAAACTGATCAAGAACGGCCAGATCGACCCCAAGAGCCGCGTCGATCTGGGTAAATCCTACATCGCCATGGCGGTGCGTCACGGCGCTCCCAAGCCTGATATCAGCACCATGGAAGCCTTCAAGCAGACGCTGATCGACTCAACATCCATCGCTTATTCAGACAGTGCCAGCGGCGTTTACCTGTCCCGTGTGCTCTTCAATCAGATGCATATTGGTGAGCTGATGCAGACCAAAAGCCGCATGATTCCTGCCACTCCAGTGGGTGAAGTGGTTGCACGTGGCGAGGCCCAGCTTGGCTTTCAGCAGTTGAGCGAGCTCAAGCAGGTGGAAGGCATCGACATCGTTGGTTTGATTCCCGACCAGGCTCAACAAATGACCCTGTATTCAGGTGCGGTTTCGTCGCGCAGCGCTCATCCGGAACAGGCTAAACAGCTGCTGGAATATCTGGGCTCGCTGGCGGCGGCTGACGCGATCAAAAAAAGCGGGCTGGATCCGGTGGCCAAGTAACGGCTCATTATTGCCTGAGCTGACGCAATGTGTAGGAGCTGCCAAAGGCTGCGATGACGGCGTGTCAGGAAAAACACATCGCAGCCTTCGGCAGCTCCTACAAGGATGTAGTCCAGCCAAACGTAGAGATCTGCTTCACACCGCCAACTCAACCAGCTCGGCCCTTACGCCTTGCTCGTCGATATGCAGCACAGCAACCGAAATCGGCAGTTTGAACCGCCGGGGCCCGGCGCTGCCCGGGTTGATGAACAGCACATCGTCCCGTTGTTCGATCAGCGGTTTGTGAGAGTGACCCACGACGACGACCCGGATGTCGTCCGGCAAGGACTTGGGAACCTCGGCGGGGATGTGAGTGACGTAAATGCCGATGCCCTCCACCTTCAACACCGCCGAATAAGGCACATCGCTAGCCCATGCATCGTCCTGATCGTTATTGCCGCGCACCACAGTCAGCGGCGCGAGGGCGCGCAGTGCTTCCAGAATCGAAACCTTGCCAATGTCACCGGCATGAATCAGTTGTTCACAACCTTTGAGTGCATCCAGCGCCTGCGGGCGCAACAGGCCATGGGTGTCGGAGATCAGGCCAATTTTCATGATGTCTGCTCGTGCTTTTTAAACGTAGGGACTGAGCATATCGGTATTCGGGCTCTGTGAGCGACGGGACAGTCCTGATGGGACCCTAAGTTAGCCCCCCGGCCTGCTTGTGATCTTGTAGGACCGGCTTTAGCCGGGAGAGCGGTGTTTTTGGCGAATATGTTTAGCGGATGTCCGGACGTCCTCCCGGCTAAAGCCAGTCCTACGTTTTTTCGTAGACTCTTCACGAACTCATTCGCCAAGGAGACACTTGCACCACCCGACGCACGTCCGAAAGGCTTATTGACAAACATCAGGCGGACTGCAAATATCGCGAAAAGTTGTACGACGACAGATAACAAAAATAACAATAATCAGGGAAGCACACGTATGACGAACCTCGTTCGCACCCCGCAATGCCCACGCATAAGACGACCCGCACACCCAGTGCCCAGCGGTAGCTATCGTTTGCGCTCCCGATCAAGTCCGGGATAACCCTCTTTTATAGAATTCGCTGACGGTTAATCCGTTTCGAAGCAAAGACTCGTCTGCATAGCGGCCAGAGTCTGAAGCCCCGGCATGGGGGCACCTTGCACTTCTCCACAGGACAGGCCATTCAAGTGCCGGAGGGGGAGTGCTCTGTCAAAAAAATGGGAGCACAACAATAATGAGATCTCAAAACAAGCGTTCACTGGCGCTTCTCGGGCTGGGCACCATGAGCCTGACGTTCCCGCTGATGGGCATGGCCGAAGGCTTTGTAGACGACACCAAAGCAACGCTGACTTTTCGTAACGCCTACTTCAACCGTAACTTCGTCAACCCGGCGAACGCACAGGGCAAGGCGGAAGAGTGGACGCAAAGCTTTATCCTTGATGCCAAATCCGGTTTTACCCAAGGCGTAGTCGGTTTCGGGATCGATGTCCTCGGCATGTACTCGGTGAAACTCGATGGCGGCAAAGGCACAGGCGGTACACAGCTGCTGCCGATCCACGATGACGGTCGTCCGGCCGATGATTTCGGACGCTTGGGTGTCGCGGCCAAAGCCAAGGTTTCCAAGACCGAATTGAAAGTCGGCGAGTGGATGCCGGTTCTGCCCATCCTGCGCTCGGATGACGGCCGCTCGCTGCCACAGACATTCCGTGGCGGGCAGATTACCTCCAAGGAACTGGATGGCCTGACCTTGTACGGCGGTCAGTTCAGAGGCAACAGCCCGCGTAACGATGCGAGCATGGAAGACATGTCGCTCAACGGCCGGGGCGCTTTTCAGTCTGATCGCTTCAACTTTGGTGGCGGCGAATACGCCTTTAATGAAAAGCGCACCCAGGTCGGCCTGTGGTACGCCCAGCTTGAAGACATCTACAACCAGAAATTCATCAACGTGCTTCACAGCCAGCCTATTGGCGACGTGACGCTGGGCGCCAATCTGGGTTACTTCTGGGGTAATGAAGACGGCAACAAACTGGCGGGCGATCTGGACAACAAAACCGCGTACGCCCTGCTGTCGGCCAAATACAAGGGCAACACCTTGTACGTCGGCTTGCAGAAAGTGAGTGGCGATGACGGCTGGTTCCGGGTCAACGGGACCAGCGGCGGTACGCTGGCAAACGACAGCTACAACGCCAGCTATGACAACGCGAAGGAAAAATCCTGGCAACTGCGTCACGACCTGGACTTCGCTGTCCTCGGCGTACCGGGCATGACCCTGATGAACAGGTACATCAGCGGTGACAACGTACACACTGGCGCGATCACCGATGGCAAGGAATGGGGCCGAGAATCAGAGCTCGCGTACACCGTACAAAGCGGCACGTTCAAGAGCCTGAACTTCCGGTGGCGTAACTCTTCCATTCGTCGCGACTTCAGCACCAACGAGTTCGACGAAAACCGGATATTCATCAGCTATCCGCTGTCGTTGCTGTGAACTTAAGGTGATACGCGAGATTTGAGCGAACACCCTGTGGGAGCGGTGCTTGCCCGCGATAAGGGCGACGCGATTTATCCTTAACCGCGTCGCCCTTATCGCGGGCAAGCACCGCTCCCACAGGGATTACCACAGAATTCAGATCCATCATTTCGACCTAAGTCGCGTTGACAAAGCCATAAGCGACTGCAAATAATCACCGGAAGTCATACGACAACAGATGACAACTAATAAGAACGGCAAGGGACTCTCATGACAACGACTCATACCGCCCAAACTCCCTTCAATCGCTTGCTTCTGACAGGCGCAGCAGGCGGTCTGGGCAAGGTTCTGCGGCAAAGTCTGCGGCCTTACGCCAAGGTCCTGCGACTGTCCGATATCAGCGAAATGGCCCCCGCCATTGACGCAAGCGAAGAAGTACAACCCTGCGATCTCTCCGACAAGCAAGCCGTTCATCAATTGGTTGAAGGCGTAGACGCAATCCTGCATTTCGGTGGCGTCTCGGTGGAGCGTCCGTTCGAGGAGATCCTCGGCGCGAACATCAGTGGCGTGTTCCACATCTACGAAGCCGCACGCCGCCACGGCGTGAAGCGCATCATTTTTGCAAGTTCCAACCATGTCATCGGTTTCTACAAGCAGGATGAAACCATCGACGCGCTCTCCCCTCGCCGCCCGGACAGCTACTACGGCCTGTCCAAATCCTACGGCGAAGACATGGCGAGCTTCTATTTCGACCGCTACGGCATTGAAACCGTGAGCATCCGCATTGGCTCGTCGTTCCCGGAACCACAAAACCGCCGAATGATGAGCACCTGGCTAAGCTTCGACGACCTGACGCAGCTCATCGAGCGTTCGCTGTATGCGACGGACGTCGGCCACACCATTGTTTACGGCGCTTCCGCCAACCGCAACGTGTGGTGGGATAACCGTTACGCAGCCCATCTTGGTTACCACCCCAAGGACAGCTCGGAACAGTTTCGTGACAAGGTTGAAGCGCAGCCCATGCCAGCCGCTGACGACCCTGCGATGGTTTACCAGGGCGGCGCCTTCGTTGCATCAGGACCTTTCGGCGACGACTGAACACCGATAAAAAAATAATAAAAGGACAGGGCGACATGGATGCTGAATTGATTCTCGACGCAAAAAACGCGACAGGCGAAAGTCCTGTGTGGAGCGCCAGGGAACAGGCCCTGTACTGGGTCGATATCCCGGCTGGCATGCTGCATCGCTGGGATCCGGCCGATGAAAGCAGCCAAAGCTGGAAAGCACCGCAAATGCTTGCCTGCATCGCCCGTTATGACAATGGCGACTGGATTGCCGGCATGGAAGACGGTCTGTATCGCCTGACTGAAACAGCCAACGGCACCTTGAGCAGCACTTCTCTAGCCAGCGTTGAGCATGCGTTGCCTGGCATGCGCTTCAACGATGGGCGCTGTGATCGCCAAGGCCGTTTCTGGGCGGGCACCATGTTGATGGACATGGGCGCAGGTGCATCGGTCGGCGCGATGTACCGCTACAGCGCAGGCCAGAGCGAAACGCTCACGGCACAACTCACCAACTTCATCGTGCCCAATGGTCTGGCGTTCAGCCCGGACGGCAAGACCCTGTACTTGTCCGACTCGCACCCCGGCGTGCAAAAGATCTGGGCGTTCGATTACGACACCGACAGCGGCACACCCCACAACCGCCGCCTCTTCGTAGACATGAATCACTATCTGGGCCGCCCTGATGGTGCAGCGGTCGATGCCGAAGGCTGTTACTGGATCTGCGGCAATGATGCCGGGCTGATTCACCGCTTCACACCGGCTGGCAAGCTTGACCAATCACTGGTTGTGCCGGTGAAGAAACCCACTATGTGCGCCTTTGGCGGATCGAATCTGGACACGCTGTTCGTGACCTCGATTCGCCCCGGTGGCGATATCAGCGACCAGCCACTGGCCGGTGGCGTCTTTGCCCTGAGACCCGGAGTCAGAGGCCTTGAGGAGCCTGCCTTCAAGGGCTAACGAATCACACACAAATCCACCAGCACCACAAAAACAACAAAATTGGAGTTATCCATGGATTTCAAACGCAAGCTTCTCATCGCCGCACTTCCGCTGGCCTTCTGTATGTCGGGCCTGGCCCAGGCAGAAGTCAAAATCAAATTCGCCGAAGTTCACCCCGCCGGTTATGCCCCGGTAGTGGCCGAACAGAACATGGGCAAAAAGCTCGAAGAGCAGTCCAAAGGCGAGATCAGCTTCAAGATGTACGCCGGTGGCGTGCTGGGTTCCGAAAAAGAAGTGGTGGAGCAGGTACAAAGCAACGCCATCCAGATGACCCGCGTCAGCCTGGGCATCGTTGGCCCGGTAGTGCCTGACGTGAACGTCTTCAACCTGCCGTTCGTATTCCGCGATCAGGCGCACATGCGCACCATCATCGACGGTGAAATCGGTCAGGAAATCCTCGACAAGATCACCAACTCCAACTTCAACATGGTCGCTCTGGCCTGGATGGATGGCGGCACTCGCAACCTGTACACCAAGAAGCCGGTACGCCAGATCTCCGACCTGAAGGGTATGAAGATCCGTGTTCAAGGCAACCCGGTCTTCATCGAAACCATTAACGACATGGGCGGTAACGGTATCGCCATGGCCACCGGCGAGATCTTCAGCGCCTTGCAGACTGGCGTCATCGATGGTGCAGAGAACAACCCGCCGACTTACTACCAGCACAACCACTATCAGAACGCCAAGTTCTTCACCATCACCGAGCACTTGATCCTGCCTGAGCCAATCGTGATGGCCAAGGACACCTGGAACAAGCTCAAGCCTGAACAACAGGCGCTGGTGAAAAAGCTGGCCCGTGAAGCACAGGCCGAAGAGCGCGTGCTGTGGGACAAGTCTTCTGCAGATGCGGAAACCAAACTCAAGGCCGCTGGCGTGGAATTCATCACCCTGACGCCTGAGCAGAAAAAAGCGTTCTATGACGCCACCCAGCCGGTTCGCGACAAGTTCGGTGCGCCGTACAAAGACTTGATCAGCCGCATCGAGGCCGTGCAAACCGACGCGTCTCTGGCCGCAGCCAAGTAACCACCAAGCAGCCCTATAAGCCAGTCCGATAACGCCGCGGGGGCGAGCGCAAGCTCGTTCGCCGCCGCTGTGGTGAGCCTCCATGAAAAATACGCTGCTGCGCTTCAACGACGTTCTTTACCGAGTCTGTGTCGGGATCGCCGGTATGTCGATTCTGATCATGACGCTGATTATTCCGTGGGGCATTTTTGCCCGATACGTACTGGGCAGCGGTTCCAGCTGGCCTGAACCCACCGCCATTCTGCTGATGGTGGTATTCACCTTCTTCGGTGCAGCTGCCAGCTACCGTGCCGGTGCGCACATGGCCGTCTCCATGGCAGTCGATCGTATGCCGGCTCAGGTACGCAAAGTTGCCGCGGTGGTGGTGCAAGTTTTGATGGCAACCGTTGCGCTGTTCATGATTATCAAAGGCTTCAAGCTCTGCGGTACCACCTGGAATCAATACATCGGGGAGCTGCCGTTCCTGCGTGTTGGCATCTCGTACCTGCCCATTCCCATTGGCGGCATCGTGACCCTGATTTTTGTCCTTGAAAGACTTTTTCTGGGCGACCAAAGCCACCGGGCTGTCATGCGGTTCGATGTGATTGAAGAAAGTGAAGGGGCCGCATAAATGGACGCTTTAATACTGTTAGGCAGCTTTATCGCGCTGATCCTGATCGGCATGCCGGTCGCTTACGCGTTGGGTCTTTCCGCGCTGATCGGTGCATGGTGGATTGATATTCCAGCAGACGCGCTGATGATCCAGATCGCAGGCGGCGTGAACAAATTCTCGCTGTTGGCGATTCCGTTCTTCGTGCTCGCGGGCGCGATCATGGCCGAAGGCGGCATGTCACGAAGGTTGGTGGCGTTTGCTGCGGTACTGGTCGGTTTCGTGCGCGGCGGTCTGTCGCTGGTGAACATCGTTGCTTCGACCTTCTTCGGCGCCATCTCCGGCTCCTCGGTTGCGGACACTGCCTCGGTAGGTTCGGTACTGATTCCGGAAATGGAACGTGCTGGCTACCCTCGTGACTACTCCACAGCGGTCACAGTCAGCGGCTCGGTTCAAGCCTTGCTGACACCACCGAGCCACAACTCGGTGCTGTACTCGCTGGCGGCTGGCGGCACGGTCTCCATTGCGTCGCTGTTCATGGCCGGTATCGGACCGGGCCTGTTGCTCAGCGCTGTGATGATGGGCCTGTGCATGATCTTCGCCCGCAAGCGTAACTACCCGAAAGGTGAAGTAATCCCGCTGCGTCAGGCGATCAAAATCGCCGGTGAAGCCCTCTGGGGTCTGATGGCCATGGTCATCATCCTCGGCGGTATTCTGTCGGGTATTTTCACGGCGACCGAGTCGGCAGCGATTGCCGTGGTCTGGTCGTTCTTCGTCACCATGTTCATCTACCGCGACTACAAATGGCGTGACCTGCCCAAGCTGATGCACCGGGCAGCGCGTACCATTTCCATCGTGATGATCCTGATCGGTTTCGCCGCCAGCTTCGGTTACATCCTGACGCTGATGGAAATCCCGATGAAGATCACCACAGCGTTCCTGACGCTGTCGGATAACCGTTACGTGATCCTGATGTGCATCAACGTCATGTTGCTGCTGCTGGGTACCGTGATGGACATGGCACCGCTGATCCTGATCCTGACCCCAATCCTGCTCCCCGTGATCGTCGGTGTAGGCGTGGACCCGGTGCACTTCGGCATGATCATGCTGGTGAACCTGGGGATCGGACTCATCACACCGCCGGTTGGCGCGGTGCTGTTCGTCGGTGCTGCGGTGGGTAAAGTCACCATCGAAGCCACCGTGAAAGCTCTGCTGCCGTTCTACGTGGCGCTGTTCCTGGTACTGATGCTGGTGACCTACATCCCTGCAATCTCCCTGTGGTTGCCGAGTGTGGTGTTGTAAGAGAAATTGACGCAAACCTCGTTGGAGCGAGGCTTGCCCGCGAATGGATCACTGCGGTATTGCAGACATACCGAGTTATCGTTCTTCGCGGGCAAGCCACGCTCCAACAGGCTACTGCTACGCCCCCAGCCAAGGAGGCTGGTTGCTCATGTCTGCTCCTGCTTTGTTTCCCCGCCACATCGCTGTAGTGCTCCTCGCCCTTCTCGCCTGTGCTTTCGCAGGCAACCACATTGCCGCGCGTATCGCCTTCGACCATGACACCGGCCTGTTGCTGGCGATTCTGTGTCGCTCGGGCGTGACCTTGCTGGTCCTGACCGGTCTGGTGCTCTGGCAGCGGGAACGTCCAAACCTGACCGCTCGAACCTGGCGCTGGCAATTGCTGCTGGGCCTGCTTATCGCCGCACAAAGTTTTTGCATCTACTCGGCTGTTGCCCGTATTCCGGTAGCGCTGGCGTTGCTGATCGCCAACGTTGCCCCCATCCTGCTGGCCTTGCTCACCTGGGCTTTGGGCGGTGCGAAGCCGACTGGCCGTGCCGCCCTGCTGATGGGTTTTATTCTGATCGGTCTGGTCTTCGCACTGGACGTACCAGAGCGCCTGTCCAGCCAACACAGCACCGAAGCTCAATGGCTTGAAGGGATCGCCTTTGGCTTCGGCGCAGCGGGTGTTTTCGCCTGCGCGCTGTGGATCACCGACCATAAACTCTCGTCCCTGCGCGGCACCGTGCGCAGCATGCTGACCATGTTGATCGTATTCAGCGCCGCTGCGTTGGCGGGTTTCAGCGGCGTGCTGCCGGGCGGTGTTTCATTGCCGTCTTCCTCCACCGGCTGGACTGCTCTGGCCTGCTTGGTCACGCTTTATGGCGTGGGATTTTCCCTGTTGTTCATTTGCGTAAACCGTCTGGACATGGCCCGCAACGCACCGGTGATGAACATCGAGCCGGTGGCGAGTCTGTTGTTTGGCTGGTTAATTCTTGATCAGTTGCTCAGCGGCGGCCAGATCATTGGCGGTCTGATTGTGGTCACCGGCATTGTGCTGCTGACCTGGCGTCGCAAAGCGGCTTGAGCCTTTATTTGTACACACACGGCGGATCATCATGCACCCGGCAATCCTGACCCTTGAAGATGGCATCACCCGACTGACACTCGCCCCGCAAACCGGCGGCAGCATCGTTAACTGGAATGTGATTGCCAGTGGTCAGCCGCTGCTGCGCCCCAGCAACGACGACGCCCTGAGCGCCGGAACTGCACGCAAACTGGCCTGCTATCCGCTGGCGCCCTGGTCAAACCGGATCAGCGACGGGGGTTTTGAAAGCCCTGATGGCTGGTTCGCGCTTGAACCCAACAGCGCCAACGATGCGTTGCCGATTCACGGCAGCGCCTGGCAGCAACCATGGGAGGTGATCGAGCAGAGCCCGCAACATGCCTGCCTGCAATTGAATAGCAGCATCCCTTTCGCTTATCGCGCGCAACTGCGTTTCAGCCTGCAGGACGGCACGCTGAGCATCACGCTGCAGGTGACCCACCTGGACTCGCGGGCCGCCTGGCACGGGCTGGGCTTGCATCCTTATCTGCCACGCACTGCCAAAACCCGGTTACAGGCCAAGGCTTCGCAGGTCTGGCTGACGGATGAAGACGGGCTGCCCACTCAATTGGAAAACATACCGGCCGAGTGGGACTTCAATTCGCTGAACAGCCTGCCACAAACCCGACTCGATAACGGTTTTACCGAATGGGATGGCAATGGCCTGATCAGCCAGCCGGACTTGGGTTATGAGCTTGAATGCCGGGCCACCGGGAGTGAAGTCTTTCTGGTGTTCTGCCCGCCGGGGCTGGATTTTTTCTGCTTTGAGCCTGTTAGCCATCCGGTAAATGCTCACCACTTGCCGGGACATCCGGGGTTGCGGTTGTTACGGCAGGGGGAGTCGGCAGAGCTGGGGTTCAGCCTGAGTTACCGGGCGTTGTAACAACTTCAGGCGGATAGCAAATCCCTGTGGGAGCAGGGCTTGCCCGCGATAAGGACATCTCATTATCCGAGACCGAGTCACTCTTATCGCGGGCAAGCACCGCTCCCACAAATGAATGCATTCCAAATCCGGTATTCGTGTGGCTATGAGATGAGAGCCAAGAATCAAACCACCACATAGTACTTGCGCACATACACATCGCTCTGCCACGCGCAGCTCGCGCCTTGCGGGACGAAAACGGTGTCGCCGGTCTTGACGGTCAGTACTGTGCCGTCTGCGCCAGTGAGCATGACCTGACCTTCAATCAAGTGCATCAACTCATGGACTTTGTGCGGTCGGCCACCGCGGGCATAAGGCGTCGAATCCCAGACGCCGATGCGCAAAGAGCTGTTCGGGTCTTCATAGGCGTTGTGTGAACGGCACTGCGGTGTCGGGCCAATCAGGATGCTGGCCTCGGGGGCTGCCGACGGTGCAAGCGCAACGCGCTTGTCGATCCAGGTCAGCGCCGGTTGTGTCGACGGCTTGCTGCCACTAAGTGCGCAAAAAGCCCAAAGACTCCCCTCTGCTGCATCAATCTGACAGGCGACGCCCTGCTCCACGACCACGCTCTCACCAGGTCCGGCTTCGAGGGTTTCACCCTTACTGCGCAAGGCGACACGGCCACGGTGGACCACCAGCATTTCCGTGAATGGATACGCGTCACTGCTGCGCACACCACTGGCACTGACCACACCGGCACTCACGCCATCATCACCGACATAAGCAATCTCACGCACGTCAGAGAACGGATCGCCCGCGCTCAAGGCACCGTGATTGAAAGAGGTATCAATTTGACTGCCGTCAGCGCGGACCAACAGCAAAGCTTTTAGCTGTGACATTAAAAAATCTCCGGATTAGCCAACGGCTTGGGTGACGAGGGCGAACTGTGCGACGCCCGCAGTGGCCTGCGGTGCCTCGCCTTTGGCCATTTGCGTAACGCTGTCGACGGCTTTCAGACCGGCGTGATCCAGCCAGTCCGCCAGGCCGCTGTCAGTCGGGATGTCTATGCGCACAAACGAATACGGCACTCGCGACAGCAACTGACTGATCAGATATTTGGCCTGTTCCATGTTCTGGGCAATCACCGGGCCGATGCACAGGCCGCGACCAAACGGACGCAACAAAGCGAACGCCTGCAACTGCCCATTGCGCTCGATAGCTGCCGAGTGCTCGACGCTCGGCAGCAGGTCCTTGAGCACTTGCGTGCGATCCAGCCCGCTGCCTGCGTTGGCCAACTCGAAGAGGCGCGGGTAATCCGCTTCGCTCACTGAGCGGCAGCTTTCGCTGAACGCCAGCGAGGGCGCTGGTGGTGCTTCGGCCGGCGCCTGCCCCTGACGTTGTTCGACGCTGCCGAAATCCACAAACCCCAAACTCGCATAAAGCGGCGCTCCGGCCAGGGTCGCATTGAGAATGGCGGTGCGAGGGGTGGCTGCCTCAATGGCCAGATTCATCAGTTGCCGACCGATCCCCTTGCCCTGATATTCATCGCTGACGATCACCAGGCCAATGGTTGAAAATCCCCCCTGATGGCAAGTGAATGCACTGCCGATCACGCGCCCTTTATCTTCGGCCACGAAGCCCTGACTGACGCGCTGCAGCATCGCCCAGTCTTCGCGACGATGCGGCCATTTCAACTGGACGGAAAGTTGGTGCGCTGCGTCAACATCGTCGACGGTCATCGGGCGATACGAGTAGGAAGAACGTTGCGAGTCGGCCATGAAAAGCTCTCCGGTCAAAGGGGCAATAACGCCTGTATCCCATCTGTCCACCGCTCATGGCAAGAGGCTCGCAACGATTCGGCAGATTGCGCAAAACGCGCTGCCGTTTACCACAGTAACTGCTTAAAACGACACAAAGGTCGGCAGCAAATGCTTGCTGTTTTTTCCTAGGATGGACACCTCGCTTTTTATCGGCTGGAGTCCTTCATGGATAGCTTCGATCCTCGTCAAATTGCTGTTCGCAGCGCGCACTTCATCGGCGGTCGTTATCGCGATGCCCATTCAGGCATGGACGTATTGCGCCCCTCCGATGGGCAGGTCTATGCCGGACTGCCGATTGCTGACGCCGACATGGTGGACGAAGCGGTCAGCAATGCCTGGCAGGCATTCAAGCACAGTGACTGGGCCAGCCGCCCGCCTCGCGAGCGAGCCCGGGTCATGCGGCGCTGGGCCGATTTGATTGAAGCTGACGGCGCGACTCTTGGTCCGCTGGAAGCGGTCGGTTCGACCCGGCCACATAAAGATGTGCTGGCCTGGGACATTCCTTATGTCGCCGAAGGGATTCGCTTTTTCGCCGAGCTGGCGGACAAGCATGGCGGTGAAGTAGCGGCGACCCAAAGCGACCGCCTGGGCATGCAGATCGCAGAGCCCTACGGGGTGATTGCAGCGATTGCACCGTGGAATTTCCCGCTGAGCATGGGCCACTGGAAAGTCGCCCCGGCCCTGGCAGCCGGTAACGCCGTGGTACTCAAACCTTCGGAACTGACGCCATTTTCCAGCCTGCGCTTTGCCGAACTGGCGGTGCAGGCTGGCCTGCCAGCCGGGATGTTCAACGTGATACAGGGTGACGGCCGGACAACGGGCGACGCGCTGTGTCGTCATCCGCGCATCTCGAAAGTGACCTTTACCGGTTCCACGGCGACGGGCTCCAGCATCATGTCCACCTGCGCGCTGGTGGGCCCCAAACCCGTGACGCTGGAGTTGGGCGGTAAAAGTCCGCAATTGGTGTTCGCTGATATTCCTGACCTGGCCAAGACGGCTCGTACTGTCGCTCTGGCCATTACCGGTAATGCGGGACAGGTTTGTGTTTCGGGATCGCGGCTATTGATCGAACGCTCGATCATGGAGCCGTTCATTGAGCATCTTCAGGGCTACTTCGCTTCTTTGCTCCCCGGCCCGACCTGGTCACCAGACGCTACGCTGCCGCCGATCATTTCCCACCTGCAGGGCAGCCGCATCGACAACATCGTCCAGCGTGCGCGTCAGGCGGGTGCGGAAGTGCTGGCCGGTGGCGGGCTGTTCGAAGGCATGGGCGGCGCCTATTACCAGCCGACATTGCTGACCGCAGTGGACAGCCACAGCCCGGCAGTCTGCGAAGAAATTTTCGGCCCGGTGCTGACCATTCAGGCATTCGACACCGAAGAGCAAGCCCTGCAACTGGCCGAACACGACATCTATGGTTTGTGTGCGGGCGTGCACACGGCTGACCTGAATCGCGCACTGCGACTGATTCGCAAGCTGGAAGTCGGCACGGTATGGGTGAATCGCTACGGGCGCAGCAACGACTACATCCTGCCGACTGGCGGCTATAAACGCTCCGGCATTGGCAAGGACCTGGGACGTGAGGCGTTTGAAGCCAATCTGCGGTTTAAAAGCGTGTTGATCGATATCGCGCAGTAATAGCAGAAAAACACGGAATCAAAGCGGCAAGCCTGAACACCGCGCTGCAACGGTAGGAGCGAACTTGTTCGCGAGACATCTCGCCTCACACCGCCTCGCCTGACACACCGCCTCCTACCTTGAAAGCGGCAAGCCTGGAACACCGCGTCGCAACGGTAGGAGCGAACTTGTTCGCGAGACATCCCCCCTGACACACCGCCTCGCCAACAAGTTGTCTCCTACCTTGAAAGCGACAAGCCTGAACACCGCGTCGCAACGGTAGGAGAGAACTTGTTCGCGAGACATCGCCTGACACACCGCCTCGCCAACACGTTGCCTCCTACCTTGAAAGCGACAGGCCTGAACACCGCGCTGCAACGGTAGGAGCGAACTTGTTCGCGAGACATCCCGCCTGACACACCGCCTCGCCAACAAGTTGCCTCCTACCTTGAAAGCGGCAAGCCTGAAACACCGCGTCGCAACGGTAGGAGCGAACTTGTTCGCGAGACATCGCCTGACACACCGCCTCGCCAACACGTTGCCTCCTACCTTGAAAGCGGCAAGCCTGAAACACCGCGTCGCAACGGTAGGAGCGAACTTGTTCGCGAGACATCCCGCCTGACACACCGCCTCACGAGCAGACTCGGCTCCCAGTGGATCTACGCAGTTTGTGCTGCGCCGCAAGCGCGTTTGCTCTGCCTCAGTACCAAAAATCCCCATAAAGACGCATAAACACGAGGCCCGCCCAAGGCTGGAGCGCTCCGCAAAGTGTGCTGAGGGTGCCCCCTAAAACGGCGTTTTCTATCAACTAGCCGACGCTTTTAACGTCATCTGCTGATTTCACAGTGTTGTAATGAAGGTGTGGTGCTGCGTTGCATCACGCGCTTCAAACCTGAAGCACAGGCAGACCTCGCCTCGACTTAACGAACCTCAGGACCGCACTCAATGAGCTTTCTTCGACCAAAATTCATTACGTTCGATTGCTACGGCACGTTGACCAACTTCCACATGGGCACCATGACTCGCGAGCTCTTCGCTGACCGTGTTCCCGCCGAACGGATGGATGAGTTCGTCAAGGATTTCTCCGCCTATCGCCTGGACCAGGTCATGGGCGACTGGGTGCCTTACGACGAGATCATCAAGACTGCACTGGAGCGCACTTGCAAACGCTGGGGTATCGAATACCGCCAGGAAGGCCAAATCTACTACGACGCCGTTCCAACCTGGGGTCCGCACGCTGATGTACCCGCAGGCCTGGCGAAAATCGCCGACAAGATCCCCCTGGTAATTTTCTCCAACGCCAGCGACAGCCAGATCATGTCCAACGTCAACATGCTCGGCGCGCCGTTCCACAAAGTATTCACCGCTGAACAGGCCCAGGCCTACAAGCCTCGCCTTCGTGCGTTCGAGTTCATGCTCGACAACCTCGGTTGCGGCCCGCAAGACGTACTGCACGTTTCATCCAGCTTCCGTTACGACCTGTTCCCGGCCCATGACATGAAGATCAAGAACCGCGCGTTCGTTGCCCGAGGCCATGATGTGCCTGCCAACGAGTCCTACGGCTACCACACCCTCAAGGACATCGGCGGTTTGCCTGCGCTGGTCGGTCTGTAATCTTCATCACCCACGGTTTCCGGCAACACCACAGGTAAGGACAGCGACATGCGAAGTGAATCCTACTGGCTTGATACCGCACCGGCTTTTACCGGGGCACAGACCGGCGCGGTGCAAGGCCAGGTGGACGTCGCCATTGTCGGGGGCGGTTTCACCGGCCTGTCGGCGGCGCGCGCCCTGGCGATGAAGGGTGCCAGTGTGGTGGTGCTGGAGGCTGACCGAGTGATCGGCGAAGCGTCCGGCCGCAACGGCGGACAGTGCAATACCGGCGTAGCGCAGGATTACTCGGCGCTGACAGCGAGCCTTGGCGCCGACCAGGCCCGCGCGTATTACCTGGCGTATGAAAGCGCGGTGAAGAGTGTCGTCACCTTGGTCGAGCAGGAGCAGATTGCCTGTGACATGACGCGTAACGGCAAGCTGAAGCTGGCTGCCAAACCCATGCATTTCGACAGTATGGCCCGCACCTGCGAGCTGATTCGTCGCGAAGTGGACGCGGATGTCGAACTGCTGTCTGCCCAAGAGACACGCGCCGAGGTGGACTCTGCCGAATTCCACGGCGGTCTGCTGCAGCGCAACGGTGTGCAGATGCATGTCGGGCGATTTGGCGTCGGGCTGGCCGAGGCTGCCGTGCGTCACGGCGCGCAGGTATTTCAGGGTGCCGCCGTCAAGAACTGGAAAGCCAACGCTTCAGGCTATCTGCTTAATACCGCCAAAGGTTCTATTCAGGCCAGGCAGATCCTGCTGGCGACCGGTGCTTGCCAGCATGGCGGCCCAGGCTGGTATCGGCGGCGCATCGTGCCGGTAGGGAGTTTCGTGATTGCCACCGAGGTGCTGCCTCAGGCTTTGATCGATCGATTGCTGCCACAGCATCGCGCCTACGTAACCAGCCGCATGATCGGCAATTACTTCCGCCTGACGCCGGATAACCGCTTGCTGTTCGGCGGCCGGGCCCGCTTCGCCATGTCCAATGCCACCTCTGACGCGAAAAGCGGCAAGGTGCTGCAAGCCGCCATGGTGCAGATGTTCCCGCAACTGGCAAACGTCAAAGTGGATTACTGCTGGGGCGGTCTGGTGGACATGACCTCCGACCGTTTGCCGCGCGCGGGTGAACATGACGGTGTTTTTTACTCCATGGGCTACAGCGGCCACGGCGTACAGATGTCCGTCCACATGGGCCAGGTCATGGCCGACGTCATGGATGGCAATCCGCAAGCCAACCCGTGGCGCGAGCTGGATTGGCCAGCCGTCCCCGGGCATTTCGGCACCCCGTGGTTTCTGCCGTTGGTGGGCGCGTGGTACCGCTTTCAGGATGCCCGGCATTAGATTTTTTGCTTAACCGTCGTTGTGTGCGTTTCAAGGACGCTCCGGTCAACCGTGGGCAACTCATGCATTCCCTTAATCGACAGGTAGAACTGATATGGCTGACAACAAAGACGATTTCCCATTGATCTCAGGCCAGGACAGCCTGCGCGTATTCGAAGGGCTCAATCGCGGTCTTTCACGTCGTGATGCATTACGTATGCTGGGCGTTGCCGGCGTCGTCGCCAGCGGTGCGACGAGTCTGTTCGGTGCTGCGGGCAAAGTCTTCGCCGACGAAGCGGCAGCGCCAGGCAAGGGCAAACCCGGCGGGCGTATTCGTGTAGCAGGCATGTCCAGTTCTACCGCTGACACCCTCGATCCCGCCAAAGGCGCACTGTCCACTGACTATGTTCGCCACTTCATGTTCTACAACGGCCTGACTCGCTTCGACTCACATCTGGTACCGCAGATGGAACTGGCCGAGCGCATCGAAAGCAGCGACGCCACCCTGTGGACCGTCACCCTGCGCAAAGACGTGACGTTCCACAACGGCAAACCCCTGACCCCGGCTGACGTGGTGTTCTCATTGAACCGCCACAAAGACCCGCTGACCGGTTCCAAAGTCATGCCGTTGATGGCTCAGGTCAGCGAAGTCAAAGCCACTGGCGCAAACGAAGTACAGATCCGCCTCAGCGCCGCCAACGCCGAACTGCCGTCGATTCTGGCGGTGTCGCACCTGTTGATCGTTCCGGAAGGCACCACCGACTTCAATCAGGGCATCGGCACCGGACCGTTCAAGGTCAAGGAATTCAAGCCGGGCGTGCGTTCGATCAGCGTGCGTAACCCGAACTACTGGAAGCCGGGCCTGCCGTATCTGGACGAAATCGAATTCATCGCCATTGGCGACGAGCCTTCGCGGGTCAACGCGCTACTGTCCGGCGACGTCCATCTGATCAACGAGGTCAACCCACGCTCCACCGCACGTATTGCCGCGAGCGCCAAGCACAGCGTGTTCGATGCACCGTCGGGCAACTACACCGACCTGATCATCCGTCAGGACCAAATGCCGGGACAAAACCCGGACTTCACTCTGGCCATGAAGTACCTGCTGGATCGAGAGCAGGTCAAATCGGCGGTGTTCCGGGGTTACGCCCGCGTGGGTAACGACACACCGATCTCCCCAGGCTCACGCTACTTCAATGCTGATCTGCCGCAGCGTATGTATGACCCGGAAAAAGCCCGTTTCCACCTGAAAAAAGCCGGTATGGAAAAAATTACGATGGCCGTGGCCGCCTCCCCTGCTGCCACTGGCTCTGTGGACATTGCGGTATTGCTGCAACAATCCGCCAAGGAAGCAGGCCTGACCCTCAACGTCAACCGCTTGCCCAGCGATGGCTACTGGTCCAACCACTGGATGAAGCACCCGCTGAGCTTCGGCAACATCAACCCGCGGCCTAACGCTGACGTGATCTTCTCGCAGTTCTTCCAGTCCTCGGCTCCATGGAACGAATCGGCCTGGAAGAACGACCAGTTCGATCAGTTGCTGATGCTGGCACGCGGCGAAACCGATGAAGCCAAGCGCACCAAGATGTATGGCGACATGCAAACCTTGGTTCACGACCATTGTGGGATCGGCATACCGGTGTTCATCAGCAACATCGACGGTGTCGACAAGCGCATCAAAGGCTATGGCAGCAACCCGCTCGGCGGCTTCATGGGCTACATGTTCAGCGAGCAGATCTGGCTGGACGCTTGATTGCGGGTAGCTTTTCTTTTGCCGGAGCAATGCCATGAATAGCAACACACTTTGGTTGATCGGCAGACGCTTCGGCGCTGCGATCCTGACCCTGCTGATCGTTTCCATGGTGGTCTTCGCCATTACGGCGGTGCTACCCGGCGACGCGGCTCAAGCAGCCCTCGGGCAATTCGCGACGCCTGAACAGGTCGCGGCATTGCGGATAAAAATGGGCCTGGATCAGCCGGGTGTGGTGCGCTACCTGAGCTGGTTGATGAACCTGCTCAGTGGCAATTTTGGCGAGTCAGCGTCCAACGCCATGTCGGTTGCCGAACTGGTCGGCGGGCGCTTCCCCAATACCTTGATGCTGGCCGGGGCCACTGCGCTGGTGTCCGTGCCGGTCGCGCTGGTGCTGGGTATCGGTTCGGCCATGGGCCGTGGCGGGCGTCTGGACAGCGCGCTGAGTTTCATCACCCTGGCGCTGGTTGCCGTTCCGGAGTTCCTGGTGGCAACCCTCGCGGTGCTGATCTTCGCGGTTAACCTGGGCTGGCTGTCGGCCTTGTCCTATGCCAGTGATACCCACTCCCCTCTGGAATTCATCCGCACCTATGCGCTGCCGGTAATGACCCTGTGCTGCGTGATCGTCGCGCAAATGGCGCGCATGACCCGCGCGGCCGTCATCGATCAACTGGACAGCCCTTACGTGGAGATGGCCCGCCTGAAAGGCGTCAGCCCCGTCCGCGTCGTGTTGCGCCATGCTTTGCCCAATGCCATCGGCCCCATCGCCAACGCCATCGCGTTGAGCCTGTCGTACTTGCTCGGTGGTGTGGTCATTGTCGAGACCATCTTCAACTATCCCGGTGTCGCCAGTTTGATGGTCGACGCCGTGACTAACCGGGACATGGCCCTGGTGCAAGCCTGCACCATGTTGTTCTGCTCGGCGTATCTGGGCCTGGTGCTGATAGCCGACCTGTGCGCAATCCTCTCCAACCCGAGGCTGAGAACCCAATGAATAACCTCATTGTAAAATCGACGCCATCCTCTCCTGATCTGTCAGTAGGCAAGGTCGCTCACAGCACATCCTGGCTGGGGCTGGCAGGTGCGTTCGTGTGCATCTTCTGGTTGCTGGTGGCGCTGTTCGGGGTATGGCTGGCCCCCCATCCAGTCGGTGAAGTGGTGTCCAGCAACGTCTTCGACAGCATCAGTGGCACCTACCCCTTCGGCACCGACTATCTGGGCCGCGACATGCTCAGCCGGGTGTTGGCCGGGTCGCGTTTCACTGTCGGCCTGGCGCTGATTTCCGCAGTGCTGGCGAGCGGTCTGGGCACCAGCCTGGCGCTGCTCGCGGTGGTGGTGCCGAAATGGCTGGATGAAGTGATCAGCCGCTTGATGGACGCCTTCATTTCGATTCCCAGCAAGATGCTGGCGCTGATCATGGTCTCTGCGTTTGGTTCATCGGTCATGTTGCTGATCACCACGGCGGTGCTGAGCTTTGCGCCCGGCGCATTCCGTATCGCCCGCAGTCTGGCGGTCAACATCGAGGCGCTGGAGTACGTGCAGGTCGCTCGCACCCGCGGCGAGCGCCGCTTGTACATCGCCTGCGTGGAAATCCTGCCGAACATGCTCAACCCGGTCCTGACCGATCTGGGCCTGCGCTTCGGCTTCATTGTATTGCTGCTCAGCGGCATGAGTTTTCTCGGCCTTGGCGTTCAACCGCCCGACGCCGACCTCGGCTCGCTGGTCCGGGAAAACATCGGCGGCCTCAATCAAGGCGCGCCCGCCATCGTGATTCCGGCGCTGGCCATCGGCACGCTGACGATCGGTGTGAATCTGTTCATCGACAGGCTCTCGTCGCGGCGCAGCCGACGTTCCGGAGGGCATTGATATGAGCCAATTGATCAAGGTCCAGGACCTGCGGGTGGTCGCCAGCGCAGACAGCGGCGACATCGAGATTGTCAAAGGCGTGAGCTTCGCCCTGGAAAAAGGTGAAGTGCTGGCGCTGATCGGCGAGTCCGGATCAGGCAAAACCACGATCGCGCTGGCCTTGCTCGGCTATGCCCGACGCGGCTGCCGCCTGGCCAGTGGCACGGTGCAGATCGCCGAGCACAACATGCTCGAATTGCCCGAAAGCACCCTGCAAGGACTGCGCGGCAACCGGGTTTCGTACATTGCACAAAGCGCAGCTGCAGCGTTCAATCCGGCGAAAAGACTGATCGACCAAGTGATCGAAGGTGCGTTGATTCATGGTCTGGGCCAGCGCGCAGAACTGGAAGCCAAGGCCATAGGGCTGTTTCGAGACCTGTCTTTGCCCAACCCTGAACACATTGGTCAGCGCTTCCCGCACCAGGTCTCCGGCGGCCAATTGCAACGGGTCATGGCAGCGATGGCGCTGATCAGCGATCCATTGCTGGTAATTCTCGATGAACCTACTACAGCGCTGGACGTGACGACGCAGATCGACGTGCTGCGCGCATTCAAACGCGTCGTGCGCGAGCGCGGTGCCACGGCGGTCTACGTGTCTCATGACTTGGCCGTGGTGGCGCAAATGGCCGATCAGATTGTGGTGCTTAAGGGCGGCCAGATTGTTGAGCAAAGCGACACGACAGCCTTGCTCAAAAGCCCGGAGCATCCGTACACCCGAAGCTTGCTTGCGGCAGCCCGACCTGACGCGACACTGCGCCCGGCCAGCGAGGTCGCGCAGAATGTACCGTTGCTGACAATCACCGAAATGTCGGCCGGTTACGGCAACAAAGACCTGCACGGCATGCCGATGATTCGCGTGCTGGAAGACATTGATCTGACCATTCATCGGGGTCAGGCGATTGGCGTAATCGGTGAGTCAGGCTCGGGTAAGTCCACCCTGGCTCGGGTCGTGGCCGGGCTGCTTGATCCAGCGCGCGGCATTTTGAGATTCGACGGGCAGCCGCTCTCAGGCGATCTGGCCGGGCGTACCGACGATCAGTTCCGGCGCATTCAAATGGTGTTCCAGAATGCCGACACCGCGCTCAATCCGATGCACAGCATCAGCACTATTCTCGGTCGGCCGTTGAAGATGTACTTCAACCTGAAAGGTGCAGCCTTGCGCCAGCGCGTCGATGAATTGCTTGACCTGGTGCGCCTGCCCCGTGACATGGCTGAACGACGTCCAAGTGAACTGTCCGGCGGACAAAAGCAGCGGGTCAATCTGGCCCGGGCACTGGCCGCCAAACCGGACCTGATCCTCTGCGATGAGGTGACGTCGGCACTGGACACTGTGGTCGGTGCAGCGATTCTCGAATTGCTGGGCGACTTGCGCCGAGAGCTGGGTGTCTCCTACCTGTTCATCAGCCATGACATCTCCACAGTACGTGCCTTGTGCGACGACATCGTGGTGATGTACAGCGGTCACAAGGTCGAAGAAGGCAGCCGCGAATCCTTCAGCCAGACACCGTTTCATCCCTACACCGACTTGCTGGTGCATTCGGTGCCCGAGCTGCGTCAGGGCTGGCTGGAAACCTGTGGCACGACCACCTGCGGTACGTTGCCGCCCATCAGTGCGCCGACCAACACGCGAGAACTGTGTACCTTCTTGAACCGCTGCCCGCAACGCGTCGAAGGCTTGTGCAACCGCACCGCACCTGGCCGCCGCGAGATCACGGGTGGCAGCCAGGTGCTCTGCCATCTGGACAGCAGCGAGCTACGGCAACATCAACAGGAACTGGAAAACATGACCGTGGGAGCCTACGCATGAACGGGCGTTTTGTAAGGCTGGGCGAGCGCGACCGAACCACCGTAAACCTGGTGGTGGACGGCGCACCGATTGAAGCGTTGCAGGGCGACACCTTGATGGTCGCGCTGCTGACCCAGGGCGTCTCGCTGCGCCAGTCGGAGTTCGATCCGGGCCGTCGCGCAGGGTTCTGTCTGATGGGTGCGTGTCAGGACTGTTGGGTCTGGACCCGTTCCGGCGAGCGTTTGCGCGCCTGCTCCAGCGAAGCCCGTGAAGGCCTGGATATTGTCACCACACAACCGGAGGCGACATGGCCACTCCACGGTTAGTCATAGTAGGGGCCGGGCCAGCCGGTACGCGTTGCGCCCAAACGCTGCTCGCCGCCGGGATCAAGCCGATCCTGATCGATGAAAATCGCCGCGATGGCGGGCAGATCTATCGTCGTCAGCCTGAAGGTTTCAAGCGCGATTACGCGGCACTGTATGGCACCGAGGCGGACAAGGCGTGTGATCTGCACCAGAGTTTTGATCGCCTGCGCGAACATATCGATTACCGTCCCGATACGCTGGTCTGGAACCTCAGCCAGGGTCAACTGTGCTGCGTCCATCAGGGCCAGCATTCAGTGCTCAACTACGACGCGCTGATTCTCTGCACCGGTGCCACTGACCGGCTGATGCCCATCAACGGCTGGCAACTGGCCGGGACTTACAGCCTCGGCGGCGCGCAGATTGCCCTCAAGGCGCAATCCGTCTCCATCGGCCACAAAGTCGTGTTCATGGGCAGCGGTCCCTTGCTGTATCTGGTCGCCAGCCAGTACGTGAAGGCCGGAGCAGACGTCGCTGCGGTGTTGGACACCTCGCCGCTGAGCAAGCGGATCATGGCCACGCCCAAATTGCTGGCGCGCCCCGGCGTGCTGCTCGAAGGCATGAAACTGATCGCACGCTTGCGCAGCGCCAAGGTGCCGGTGCACCTGGGTATCGAGCCCTTACAGGTACTGGGCGATGCTCAAACCGGTGTCAGTGGCGTGCGTTTCAAAGACGGCAAAGGCAACCCGCAACAGCTGGATTGCGATGCCGTGGCGCTGGGTTATCACCTGCGACCGGAAACTCAACTGGCCGACCTGGCCGGATGTCGCCTGCGCTTCGACGAGGTTTCCAGCCAGTGGTTGCTGGAGGTCGATGAGGTTGGCCGCACGTCCGTGAGTGGTGTTTATGCTGCAGGCGACGGGGCAAAAATTCGTGGCGCGGACGCTGCCGAACAAGCCGGACGTCTGGCTGCACTGGCTGTACTACAGGACCTGAAACTGCCGGTAGATGTCGCCGTGATGCAAACGCAAACGCGCCAGCTGGCCGTCATGGATCGCTTCCGGGTCGGGCTCGCCGAAGCCTTTCCGTGGCCGTCGGCACAAGCCAGGGCGCTGCCTGACGAAGCGATTGTCTGCCGCTGCGAAATGATCAGTGCGGGCGAACTGCGCGGCGTCGTCCGGGAAAAAGGCGCTTGTGAAGTCAACCGTGCCAAAGCCTTCAGTCGGGTCGGCATGGGCCGCTGCCAGGGGCGTTATTGCTCCCAGGCCGGGGCAGAAGTAATCGCCGCCGAAGCGGGTGTTGCCGTGGAGCTGGTCGGCCGCCAGCGCGGCCAGGCACCGATCAAGCCGTTGTCGATGCTTACTGATGAGGTCGTGTCATGAAACAGCAAAAATCCGATGTACTGATTGTCGGCGGCGGCTTCATGGGCTCGGCCACGGCGTTCTTCCTGCGCCAGCGTGGCCAGTCGGTGACTCTGCTGGAGCGCGACATGATTGGCCAGTACGCCAGCGGCGTTAACTTCGGCAACGTGCGGCGTCAGGGCCGCTTCCTCGGTCAACTGGAATTGGCTAATCGCTCCCGTGCGCTGTGGGGCCGCCTGCCGGAGCTGATTGGTGAAGACCTGGAGTTCTTGCCCAGCGGCCACATGCGCATCTGCTATCGCGAGGATGAAATCGCTGAGCTGGAGGCCTATGCCGCAGCACCCGAGGCCCGTGAGCTGGATCTGCGTATCTACAGTGGCCGCGAACTGCATCAGCGCTTTCCGTTTCTCGGGCCTGTGGTCAAAGGGGGGTCTTACGCCCCGCACGATGGTCACGCCAATCCACGTCTGGCTGCGCCCGCTTTTGCCCGCGCAGCGATCCGGGCCGGTGCGCGCATTGAAGAACGTACCGAAGTCACCGAGGTGCAGAAAGTCGGCAACCAGTTTGAAGTCACCACCGGCGACGGTCGCGTGTTCAGCGCCGATCAGTTGCTGATCACCGCGGGCGCCTGGGGACAAAAGCTGTCCACTCAGTTCGGCGAGCCGGTGCCACTGGACACCTTCGGTCCGCAAATGGCGGTGACCGAACCGGTACCCTACGCCCTGCCGACAGTCATCGGCGTTTACACCAAAATCGCCGAAGAGGTGATCTACTTCCGGCAGATTCCACGCGGCAACATCATCATTGGCGGCGGCTTTCGCAGCAAACCGGACATGATCAACAAACGGGCCGTGGTCGAACCACGCAGCACCATCAATCAATTGCAGCAGATGCGGCGCTTACTGCCCGGTGTCGCCAACCTGAATATCATTCGGGTGTGGAGCGGCATCGAAGGCTATCTGCCGGACTCACTGCCCGTCATGGGCCAAAGCGGCACTGTCGACGGCCTGTTTTACGCGTTCGGCTTCTGCGGCCACGGCTTTCAGCTCGGCCCCGGTGTGGGAGATGTGATGGCCGAATTGCTCAGCACCGGCAGCACCAGCACCTCGATTGCGCCTTTCGATATCCGCCGCTTCGCCAGTGCCACCAACCAACAGAGCAAAGCCTCATGAAACCGCGTGTACGGGAAATACTTAACCGTCTCCTGGCGTTCGATACCGTATCGTCCGAATCGAACATGGCGCTCATTGAATACGTGCGGGATTTACTGGCGACCAAGGGCGTAGAGGCGCTGATCGTCAAGGATGAAACAGGCCACAAGGCCAATCTGTTCGCCAGTACCGGGCCCAAAGACCAGCCGGGCATACTGCTTTCAGGCCATACAGACGTAGTGCCGGTCGCGGGCCAGGCCTGGACTTTACCGCCGTTCCAGGCCACCGAGCGGGACGGTCGGATTTACGGGCGTGGCAGTTGCGACATGAAGGGCTTTATCGCTCTGGCCATTGATTGCATGCTCGATGCCGCCGACCTGAACCTGACCCGTCCGCTACAACTGGCGTTGTCCCACGACGAAGAAATCGGCTGCGTGGGTGTACGACGCCTGCTGGACGTGTTGCATCTGGCGCCACAGCGGCCGTTTCTGTGCATCGTCGGCGAACCGACCAACATGCAGTTCGCGCTAGGCCACAAAGGTAAAAGCTCATTCCGGACCTTCTGTCGCGGTCAGGAAGCGCACTCGTCTCTAGCACCGCTGGCGGTCAACGCGATTCATCTGGCCAGCGATTTCATTGCCTCGTTGCGCCTCAGCCAAAAGCAGCTGCAACAACATGGCGCACAGGATGCTGAGTACGACATTCCCTACAGCACGGTGCATGTCGGCCGCATCGACGGCGGCAAGGCGCTGAACATCGTGCCGAATCTTTGCACGCTGGATTTTGAGCTGCGCAATCTCAATGCGGATGATCCAGAACTGTTTCTCGACCAGTTACGCGAACAGGCTGAAGCCATCGTTCGTGAAGCACGCAAGGTCTCGGCAGTGGCGGCCATCGAGATCGAAACCTTGAACGAATACCCCGGTCTGGATACCCATCCCAGCGTCGAAGCCGTGCGAATGCTGCAAGCGTTCGCGCCGGCTGGCACCTCCCACGTCAAGGTGTCCTACGGCACGGAAGGCGGTCTGTTCGCTCAACGCCTGAACGTGCCAGTGGTGGTGTGCGGGCCAGGCTCTATCGAACAGGCACACAAGCCGGACGAGTTTATCGAGGTGAGCCAAATGATTGCCGGACAGAAGTTTCTAGGCGGTTTGCTGGGCTCGTTGGTGCGCTGATTGATCAACCTGGGACCTGTAGGAGCTCACCGAGTTTACGAGGCCAGCGATAGCGTTCTGTCTGACACACCGCCATCGCTGGCCTCGTAAACTCGGTGAGCTCCTACAGATGTCTATGGCTGCTAATACCCCTGCCCGCGATCCACCTGGCCCAGCATCGGCTCGCCTCGCTCGAAGCGGCGGATGTTTTCCAGCAGGCCGGGGAAGGCGCTGTCTGGCTGGGTCATGGCGGCGATGTGCGGCGTGAGCAGTATCTGCGGGTGACGCCAGAATGGATGCGCCGGGTCAGCAGGTTCCTGTTGCAACACATCCAGCACTGCAGCGCTGATCTGTCCGCTGTCCAGAGCGTGCAACAAGTCCTGCTCAATCAGATGTCCGCCCCGTCCCATGTTCACCAGCGCAGCACCTTTAGGTAATTGCTCGAACAACTCACGATTCAGGATGCCCGTGGTCTGTTCAGTCAACGGCAGTACGCACACCAGAATGTCGCACTGCCCCAGAAATGCGGGCAACTGTGCACTGCCCGCATAACACGTAACGCCGTCGACCTGATGCTCACTGCGCGCCCAACCGGATAACTCGAAGCCGAAATTCTGCAGACTGGCGAGAATCTGCTGCGCTTGTAACCCCAGGCCCATGACACCGACTCGACGTTTGTTGGCTGGCACCAGACGATGCGCCTGCCAGTGGCTTTCAACCTGTTGCTGTCGATAACGCACCATGTCCCGATGCAGGCTCAACACCGCGAAGCACGCGTACTCGCACATCCCCCGACCAATCCCCGGGTCCAGCAAACGTACCACCGGCAACGTCTCGGGAAGGCGGCTCAGATCCAGTTGATCGACCCCCGCCGACAAGGCAAACACCACCTGCAAGTTCGGCAGCAGGGTTTGCAGATCATCCGGGGCCAGCCAGGCGGCCAGGTAAGTGATGTCCTGCGGATCGCCAATGTCCGGCCAGGCTCGCCACTCGATATCCGGGGCATGTTCGGCAAACAGTGCTTTCCACTGTTCGCCCCGTGCGGGATCAGCTTTGTAGAGCAGCGCCATGAATGAGTCCTGAACATGAAGGGGCCATTCATGATGCCTGAGATGCAAAGCAGCATTGGCTGAAAGCGCCGAGGCAACGGCGTAGCGTGCTGTTTATGGAAGATGGCGCGACAGATTCAAGCGAACTGAATGACCTGTAGGAGCTCACGAGCAACGCGAGGCAGCGATGGCGGTGTGTCAGACAAATCGCTATCGCTGCCTCGCGTTACTCGTGAGCTCCTACAGGAAAAGCATTTCGAGTCAAATAACCTTAATCCTGCCGCTGAACCTTGACCCCCAACGACTGCAACGCATCCCAGTAACCTGGGTAGGTCTTGCCGACGCAATCCGGGTCCTGAATTCTGATGCCGGCGATTTTCAGTCCGGCGAGGGCAAAGCACATGGCGATGCGGTGATCCGCGTGGGTGTCGATCAATGCATCCACAGTGCGACCTGCCAATTGAGGATCGGCATGGACGATCAGGTCGTCACCCTCTTCCACCGCCAGCCCCGGCGCAATGGCACACAGACCCTGGGACAACGCGGAAATACGGTCACATTCCTTGACCCGCAGATTCGCGATGCCAACAAAGCGCACCGGCTGATTATTGAAAGCGGCGAGTACCGCCAGTGTCGGAATTGCGTCCTGCATTTGCGAACCGTCGATCACGGACGGCATGTTCGGGAACCGCTCGATCAACTGGCTGGCCAAGGCATCAGGCTGAGTGAAGTCTTCGGTGGCCACGCCGAGATCAATAGCGCCGCCGGTAATTGCCTGCGCCGCCCACAAGTAAGTCGCTGCCGAAGCATCCGGCTCGATATGAAAATCTGTTGCCTTGTAGCCAGTAGCCAGGACTTTCCAGGCGGTGTCGCTGATCGCTTCGACTTCAGCACCAAAGGCTTTCATCGCGGCCAGTGTCAGATCGACATAACCGCGCGCGCCGATATCACTGCCGGTCAGCGCCACTTCAATCGGACCTTTGCCACACGCGCCCGCCATCAACAGTGCCGAGACGTATTGGCTCGAGAGGTTGCCGTCGATTTCGATACGCCCCGCCGCCAGCCCGCCCTGCCCTTTGATGGCCACCGGTGGGCAGCCCGTCGGCGAGCTGACCTCGACGCCCATGCGCTGCAAGGCATCAACCAGCGGACCGATGGGACGTTTGCGCATGTATTCGTCGCCATCAACGACAAATTCACCGTCAAAGTTAGCCAGCGCCGCGGTCAGAAAACGCGTTGCCGTACCTGCGTTGCCCAGAAACAGCGCTTGCCCGGGCGCATGCCACTGGCCGCTGCTGGTGACCACAAAGGTGCTGTCGTCCGGCTCATCAACCTGCACGCCCATGAGGCGCAAGGCTTCTGACATCACTCGCGTGTCATCACTCTTGAGCGCACCGCTCAAGCGACTGGTGCCTTTGGCCAGGCCAGCCAGCAAGAGCGCGCGATTGGTAATGGATTTCGAGCCCGGCGGGCTCACGCGCCCGATCAATGGCTGGTCTACAGGGGTTACGGTGAGTGTGGATTGTGGTCGCATGATGTCCGTGATCGTCGCCGGAAAAACATCGATGCTACCAGCAATCGGCGCCTTATTCGTCCACCGAAGCCTGATTGCGACCGTTTTTCTTCGCCTGATGAAGTGCCTGGTCGGCCCATGTAATGACAGTGCTGTACTCAGTGGTCGGCCTGGAGAGGTCGGCAACACCCAGGCTGATCGTGCACTTGATTGCGTGCCCTTCGTAATTCACGGTCTCAGCCTCGACCGCCAGACGCAGCCGCTCACAGAACACTGCCGCACCGGCCTTGTTGGTATCCGGCATCAGCACAGCGAACTCTTCGCCGCCATAACGCCCGGCGATATCCGCATTACGTATATGGCTGCGCAAGACCTCGGCGACACGCTGAATCACTTTATCGCCGGCCTGGTGGCCATGCGTGTCATTGATCCGCTTGAGATGGTCGATATCACAAATCACCAGCGAGGACACCGCGCCGTATCGGCTATGGCGGGCGTATTCGAGCTTGAGCAGCTCTTCCCAGTGACCACGGTTGTAGAGGCCAGTGAGGCGGTCGGTGCTGGAAAGTTTCTGCAGTTCGCTGTTGGCCGTCTGCAACAGATGCCGGTTACTGGCGACGTCTGTCACGTCGTAGATCACCAGGCAGATATGGGTAATCTCACTGGTGGTCGAGCGCAGCGGGAACATCGTGGTGTTCTGGTACATGAAGTCTTCCCGGCCAGTGATTGGCTGGTAGTTCTTGAACCGCACCAGATAAGGCCGCTGCTCCCAGATGGTGAACGCAGGCGTGCCCAGGGTGATCACGTTGTCGACTTTTTTGCTGAACCACATCGGGTTAAGTTCAGGGAACAACTTGAAGATCGACTGCCCGGCCGCGTCATATGGCACCACGCCGGAGCGGTTTTCCATGAACGTATTCCAGACCTGGACGCGGTAGTCGCGGTCGAGCACTACGATCCCCACGTCGATGTTCTGGGTGACCGTCAGTAACCAATGAAGCTCTTTGATATCGATCTGATTACTCATGGGTCAGCTCATCAAGTACGCAAGTTTTTTAGTCAGACGGTCTACCGAATCTTCGGTGAACAGCATGAGCAAATCGAAGTTGATGCTATGCCCTTCTACGCTGTAGCTGATCTCCACGGCCAAGGTCTTCTGCCAGCGGGTCTGGTTGATCCGGATCAGATCGTCAATCCCGCCCTGAGAACCGAGCATTTGCGGGTGCCCTTGGGAGAACTCCACGTCGATCTGCTCGGCAATACCGCTCAGGCAGGCACCGATGAGGATCGTGGACAGATCGAGGAGCATTTCCTCGTCGGTGTAATCCGCCGAGTCGCGATGCATCAGCGAGCCCATGTCGGCGATGTCCGAGTCATGGAAGATCAACAACGCTTCGCCCGCGATGCCGCCACCGATGTACCCCTGGCAGATAGCGGTCAGTCGTTCACTGGTGTGTGCGTCAGCCAATGCCATGTGCAGCTCACCCACCTCGAACATGTTGACGGTGGGAACCGGCAACTGCACGAACACGCCCAGCACCTTGGCCAGCAATGCTGCGGCCCGGCCCATGGCAACGTTGATGGTTTCGCGGAAGGCGTCCTGAAAGCTGATGACCGCGCCGGTCATGGCGGGCGCAATAGTCGGCACGGGGGCAGGCTCGCCCAGCAAGCCCAATCGGGCCAGGGTATTTTTCAGTTCATCCGGATCAGCCGGCTTTTTGATAAATGCCAGCGCACCCAATTCCATGACGCGGCGCACCGCCTCGTCCTGCACGTCACCGGAAACGACGATGATTTTGGCATCGAGATTCTCTTGGCGAATCGCCGCCAAGGTCTCATAGCCATCCATGACCGGCATGGTCAAATCCAGCAGCATGACCTGGCCCAGTCCACGGCGCACCGCGTCAAGGCCTTCGAGCCCATTGGTCGCCTGCGTGACCGACACGCCCCACTCGGCAGGTAAAGCCCTGAGCAATTGCTTGCGGGCCATGTTCGAGTCGTCGCAAATCACCAAGGGAATCATCGGCATTGCATTGTTTCTCACTGCAAAAGAGTTCTGGCGCAAGTATCAGCGGGCTTCATTTCACTCGCGAGAAAAGTGAACCTTATTGAACACTTCCTTATTAAACAATCACTTGGATCATTTAATCGGCGCCCAATAATACGTTCACTCGCTCACGCAACATTACAGACACTGTGTTATCCGTGCTCATGTATTCATACATCGGCAGTGGATGATAAATCTGCAATTAACCGGCCATAGAAACAGCCCCTTGAAAGTTTGACGACTTGAGCGCCCGCGGGGCCTGCAACGCCTCATGACTGCCCGCCAAAGCACAAGCAAAAGCACAAGCGTTCCAAAAATAACCATTCTGACTATAGGTTGAAACAACCGCGCCGCTTAAAATTCGTCTCACACCGGCACGCGGTCCTGATTATTTTTACCGCTGCGCCCATTCAAGGATCAGAGCTGTCCAGTGCGGTTGTCGGCCAGCATTCAAGGGCATGAAGCGTCCATATGAATACACCCGCTACGTTGTCTGCCGGGCACGGTGCGCCTCTCGACACCCGCGCCTCATCTTTGCTGCTTCGCCTGGGCGCTGTCGCCATTACCACTGCGGTGTTCATCGTCGATACGGTGACTTCGCTGGACGTTGCGGTGGCGGTGCTCTATGTCACGGTCATTCTGTTGTCGGTGAACATCTTCAGTCGCCATGGTTTGACCATCGTCGCCTTGAGCTGCCTGTTTCTGACGATCATTTCCTTTTTGCTGACCCACGGCCAGGACGCCGAGTTACCCGCCGTGGCCCGTTGCCTGGTGAGCATCGCTGCGATCGGGATTACCACCGTGCTGGCGCGCAGCAACAAAGCGGTCAATGACCGGTTGCAGGAGCAGATTTGCCTGCTCGCCGAGGCGCACCAGGCACTGCGTCGCAACGAAGCCTTTCTGATCGATGCCCAACGCCTGAGCCAGACCGGCAGCGTCGGCTTTCGGGTGCCAGATCTGGAGATGCACTGGTCGGAAGAAACCCAAAGGATCTTCGAGTACGAAACGGGTGCTCACGCATCCATGGACCGGGTCCTGCAAAGAACCCACCCCGATGACCTGGTAATCGTGCTGGATTCCATTGCTCAGGCACGAAAACTGACCCCAGACCTGAGCGTCGAGCATCGTCTGCTGATGCCTGACGGACGTATCAAGCATCTGCACATGCTCGCGCACCTGACCTACGATCAGGACGGCAGCTGCGAATACGTCGGGGCCTTGATGGACGTGACCGCGTCCAGGCAGGCCGAAGAAGCGCTGCATCGCTCGCAGGCCGAGCTGGCCCATGTCACCCGCGTCACCACCCTCGGCGAACTGGCCGCATCGATCGCCCATGAGGTAAATCAACCTCTGGCGGCGGTCATGACCAACGCCGAAGCGTCGCTGCGCTGGCTCAATCGCAAAGAACCGGACATCACCGAAGCCGCGCAGGCACTGGAGCGCATTCTCAGTGAAACCTTCAGGGCCAGTGAAGTGATCCGGCGGATTCGTGCATTGTCGCGCAAAGCCGACCCGCAACGAGCCCCCGTTGATCTGCAGGAAATCATTGAGGACTCAGTGAGTCTGGTCGCTCGGGAAATTCAACGGGCACGGGTCGAAGTGATCCTGGACATCGACCGGGATGCACCCAGGGTCATGGGGGACCGCATTCAGTTGCAGCAAGTCCTGATCAATCTGTTGATCAACGGCATACAGGCCATGGGCGGCAATCAGGGCTCCCTGCGCAAGATGAACGTGCGCTTGCACCATGAGCCGCAAAACGAACTGGTGGTGGAGGTACGCGACAGCGGACCGGGTATTCAGCCGGACGACATGGGACGCCTGTTCAATGCGTTTTTCACTACAAAACCTGAAGGCATGGGAATGGGATTGTCTATCTGCCGCTCGATCATCGAAGCGCACGGTGGCCGGATCTGGGCCCAGAACCAGCCAGGCGAAGGAGCGGCGCTGCTTTTCGCCCTCCCCCGAGAAACAGAGACAATTCATGAACGATGATCATCCGATGAACCTCAGCGCTGCCAAAATCAGCCACGATCCGATCGTGTTCATCGTTGATGACGACGCAGCCCTGCGCGATGCGTTGAGCAGCCTGCTGCGCTCCATCGGCCTGCGGGTCGAGACCTTCCCTTCCGTGGCCGACTTCACTCTGTTTCAGCGGCCCGATGTACCCAGCTGCCTGATACTCGACGTTCGCCTGCAAGGCACCAGCGGCCTGGATTTCCAGAACGAATTGGTGCGCGCCAACGTCAATCTGCCCATCGTGTTCATGACCGGCCACGGCGACATTGCCATGACGGTCCGCGCCATGAAGGCCGGTGCAGTGGACTTCCTTGCCAAGCCGTTCCGTGAGCAGGACTTGCTGGACGCGGTGACAGCGGCGCTGGAAAAAGACAAAAGCGGTCGGCAGGCCAACAAGAACGCCCATGAAATACGCACCCGCTTCGAAAGCCTGACCCCACGCGAGAAAGAAATCATGGCCCTGGCGGCTTCTGGCCTGATGAACAAGCAGATTGCCGGTGAAATCGGCCTGAGCGAAATAACCGTCAAAATCCACCGTGGGCATGCCATGAAGAAAATGAATGCCAAGTCATTTGCGGAGCTGGTGCGCATGGCCGAGACGCTGGAATTGGGGAAGTGATCTGCAGATGGGTGCCCATCAAACAAAGCATGCCCCGCTGGATCGACACGCACATCCTGAGGAAGTCACCCCAGTGTCGCTGACACCACGCTGTCGCGAAGCAAACACAAGACCTGTAGGAGCGAGCTTGCTCGCGAATTCGGTTTTTTAATCGACGAACTGGTTGCCTGAACTGACGCTATCGCGAGCAAGCTCACTACAGAATCCACTGTTTGCTGGGCGACAGTGTGTCATTTATCGGGAATCAAGCCGCAGGAAACGTCGACTCGATACAGTCGATCAGCACCCGGGCGTTGAAGGGTTTGCTTAAAAAGCCCACTGCGCTGCCAGTCATGGCGCGTTGGCGTACGGACTCTTCGGGAAAGGCGGTGATGAAGATAGTAGGGATCTGCAGACCCTGCCCCGTCAGGTGCTCGTGCAACTCAACGCCGCTCATGCCGGGCATTTGCACGTCGGTGATGAGGCAATCAGCCGTTTTCAGAACGGGCGAGATCAGGAACTCCTCCGCCGAAGCAAACAGGCATGCGACGAACCCCAGAGAGCGAACAAGACTGTCGATGCCAGTGCGGACTGCCGCGTCGTCGTCGACGACTGCAATCACCGGGGATTTTGCCAAAACCAGTTACCTTCAATACCCATGAGTAGAAGTGCCGATGATCTGCGCACTCATGGCCTGCACGGTAACCAGCGCGGCACGTTTCTGAAATCATACCCAGGTATAAAGCATGGCTTGAAGCGACCGACGGGCGAAATACTGACCGTCTGGACAGCTATCTCGCCCGCCGACTTGTCAGCGCATATCCGCGTAAGGTGTCACGGCTTCGATAGGCATCGGCAGATTTCCCTGCCATACATCGAAGGTATAACGCAGATAAAGCATGGCGCGGCTCGGTGCGTAACCTTCGCTGTGTTGCAGCGCGACACCGGAGCCAAGCACCAGGTGATCACTCAAACGTCGCTCAAGCGATGCCTGCAAGCGAACACTTGCACCGGAGCTACTGCTCGCGGCCTTGGTCAGCGTGGTACTGCCATCAATATCCAGTCCGGCGTCCGAGGCCTGATTGAAGAACTTGCCGGCCGGGCCATCCAGCGGGTACAGATCGCTGCTGTCAGTTTTCGAAAATGACCAGCCCACTGAGCTGTCCAGCTGGACGGACCAATTGGCGTTACGCCAGGCATAACTGAACGGCACACCGATCGAGTAGTACTGCTGCGGACTGTAGTAACCACCCTGCCCCAGCGTGTACTCACTCAAATCCTTGTCGTAGCCCCAGTACATCAAGGTCAGGCCGGTGCGCATGCGCTCGTCGGCACGGTCCATCAAGCGGTAGTAATAACCGGTCATTGCCGAAAGCCGCTGATTGTCGACCACATTGGTGCCACGCAACCAATGGCTGCCAAAGCTGGCCCATACGCCATCAACGCCGCCTTCATCATGGCTCAGGCTCAATGTCAGGCCATTGCTGGTCACACCGCCCCAGCGGGTCCCGGTCACAGGATCGACAGCACCTGCATAGGACACGACGGAGTTGCTCACCGGACGGCGCGAGGCAGTCAGGGTCCAGCCGATGGATTGCCAATCGCTGCTATAGGCGACGCCACCCAGCCAATTGCCCACTTCGAAGCCTTGTGGCGTATGACCCAGATCAATGGCCCACTGAGCGTTTTTCCAGCCCACCGCCAGGCTCGGCCCGGAGGTGCTTTGTGAGGTGCTGCGACAGCCGTTGGCGGCCAGCGCCCCGGTGGTTCGGTCACGAAACTGAACCGCACAGGTGCCGAATGACTCCCGATGCAGGCCATCGGCATCGGTGTCGAAAGCAGTGGCCTGCAGATCCACCTGCTCAGCCTGCACAAAACCCTGCCCCGCAGCAAAGGGAGAGTCAATGCGCAAAATAGTGGTCTGGGTAGTCAGGTCGGAAATCCCCGGCGCGGTATTGTCGGTGCGCCAGGCGAAATCGCGGTACACATTGACCGTTGGATTCTGCTGCTTATACAGCTCATCGACTTCACTGCGCAGACTGCGTGGCAACCAGTCATCGGCGTCCTTGGCACGACTGGCCTCAGTCACGGCCAGGTTGTCCCGCGGACTGCCTTGCGCAGGTGAAATCAAACCAGCCGAGGCCATGCTCAGGGCGTAATTATCCAGTGCCTGTTGCGGATGATCACTGGCCATCAGGCGGGCGGCATCGCGGTACAGCAAAGGATCGGTCTGCGGGGTTTTCAGCAGTTGGGCGAAGATCCCATTGGCCTTGTCCTTTTCGCCCACGGCAGCCCAGGCATTAGCCAGACGGCGTTGCCAGCTCACCGGAGCGGCTGGGGTCACGACGATGCTGTTCAGCGCGGCGTGTGCCTGGGGTATGCGCGCCGTTGCGATCTGCACTTCGATCAGCCCCAACTGTGCTTCTGCATTCTGTGGATCACCTTTAAGCACTTTGCGGTAATCGCTTTCAGCCTCGGAATAGTCCCCACGCTGCATGGCCCAATCGGCCAGCGTGGCGAAATCGTCCAGGGTCGGATTGGTCCGCAGCAAGGCAATGGCCTGCGGCTCGCGCCCGGCATCACGCAACTGCTGCGCCTGGGCCAGCAATTGCCTGCGTTTGATCCGCGCGGCCAGCTCGCGCATGTTGTCCGTCCAGGCCTTCGCGGGAATCTGCCCGAGGCTGCTCAACACGTCGCTGTCGCGATTCAGGTTGGCCAGATACAGACCGTGTGCGTAACGCGCTTCAGGATTGCTGCCTTGGCGTGCCAACAGTTGGCGAAACGCGTCATCCGCTTCAACCGGTTTATCCAAGACGATTTCGGCGGCTGCAAGGCGATAGGTCAGCCACGGATTATCCGGGTCCAATTGACGGATTTTTTTCAGCACCGGCACCAACTGCTCCCAATCGGAACGTTCACTCAGCACGTCAGCCTGCAGATTCAAACGCTCGATTTCGAAGCTCTGACGCAAAGCGGCGAACTCGGACTGGTTACTGGCGGGCAAGCTATCAATAAATGCTTCGGCTTTGGCGCTGGACTGCCCGCGGTACAAGCGTACCAGAGCACGCAGCACGCTGGTGTTGTTCGGTTCAGCCTTGCGCGCTTGCAGTAACAGCGCTTCGGCACCGATATCATCGGCTTCGCCGAGGGCCACGGCTGCCAGCCCCATCAAGGGTGCAGCGGCCTTGGGGTTGAGGATCCGCGCCTGCTGATACGCCTTGCGCGCCTTCTCGTAATCCTTGCGCTGCAAGGCTTCGTCGCCTTGCTGAAGGATCATCCAGTTGCGGGTCAGCAACTGCAGGTCCTGCCACTTGCTGATGTAATAGGTGTCCTGCTCTTTGGTCAGCGCAGTGGAAAACGCCTCAAGCGCTGCCGGGTATTTATCCTGGCGCATCAAAGCTGTGCCAAGGGCACCATGGAAACTCGAATCTTGCGGGTAGGCTTTAACGGCGCGCCGCAACAGGACTTCGGCCTGAGCGCTGTCGTTACCCTTGTCTCGTTCCAGCAGACGCTTGGCCTGGGCTCCCGCCTGCCACGAAGGATCGGCAAGCAGTCGTTGCTGTTCGGCCAGCCGCTGGGTAGCGTCCTTCCGGAATGGCGAATAAGGATAGGAATCGAGAAAGACCTGCCAGCTTCGGGCTGTTTCAGGGCTCACCGGCAACGTATTCAGGTAGATGAGCTCCCGCTCCGCTGCATTGTTGCTCGCTTGAGGATCCGCTGCCAATTGATGCAGCACCGCCAGCGCCTGATCATTACGGCCTTCGGCAAATAACAGACCGACCAGCATCTGCCGCACGCTGGCATTGCCCGGATAGTCACGATCAAGCTCTTTTAAATGCTCGATGACGGCCGCCCGCTGACCGCTGATGCGACTGCGGGCACTCCAGTATTCCAGCGCCGAAGGCAAGTCCGGCGGCTCTTTGCCGAACAGTTGCTCAAACGCCTCACTCGCTTGATCGAAACGTCCGGCAGCAGCAAACAACCGCGCTTGCTGCAACTGCCCCGCCCCTTCCTGGCTGTTAAGCCGGATCAGCGCACTTGCCTGACGCAGCGCCGCCGAGTCGGGCCCCTGCTGACGCAAACGGGCCATGAGTTGCTCAATCCAGGCGGTGTTCTGCGGCGCACTTTTATCAGCCAGGGCCTGGCGAATCTTACCCACCAGAACCTGCGGATGATTGGGATCAATCAGCTCCAGCCTCGCCAGGGCATCACGCACCAGATCGTCGCGATACAAGGCTTCGCCAATGCGCGCCTGTTGCAGCAGCCACTGCTGTTGATCCTGAGGAGCAAACGCTGCGGTGGCGCTGAGCGCCGTGCCATACCAGCAGGACAAGGACAATGCGCCGCACATCAACAAGGCCTTGAGTGCGCCTTTGGGCAGCAGCCGGTAGCCGGAAACGGGTGGTGGATTCACTGTTTGCATGAAGACGTCCAGCCCGGCTGCAAACGCCCATCCTTATCGAATCGATACCGCTGTTCGTCCCAGCCTTGTCCGAACATCAGCAGCGATTGATTGTAATAAGCGTCAGCCAACGGCGGCGCTGTACGTAGCCGCTCACGCTGGGCACTCAACGCCGCACTGTCGCCGGTCAGCAACGGCAGGAGGGCCGCCGAAAAACCGACAGGCCCCGTGCCGGTGGACTCGCCAGTTGCGACGGCGACCTGCTCAGGCACAAAACCCGATTGCTTCGTGGCATCGATCATGGGTTTGAAGTGCGCAAGCAACGAAGCACGCTCCGGCGCATCGGGCGCCAGCATCCCCAACCAGAGATAGACGCGAATGGCGTCGTAACTGCCTTTTGCGCCTTGCTCTTGGGCCACTGCGCCTTGCCCCGCTTGCCACACCAACCAATCTGGCGCGAAGCCTTTTGGCGAGCCCTCGATCCACAGACGCCGGGCGTTTTTCGCCACTTCCTCCCAGACGGGTGCGATCAGCGCAAAGCGAGCCAAGAGCTGCGGCGGCGTATAGCTGGGGTTCAGACGCCAGCCCTGGGGCGACTCGAACCCTTTATCTCCCGGCAGCAGCATTAGCCCCAGGCC
This sequence comes from Pseudomonas sp. Irchel 3A5, assembly GCF_900187575.1. Classification (NCBI taxonomy): domain Bacteria; kingdom Pseudomonadati; phylum Pseudomonadota; class Gammaproteobacteria; order Pseudomonadales; family Pseudomonadaceae; genus Pseudomonas; species Pseudomonas sp. Irchel 3A5. Next base: position 217,498 of record NZ_FYDU01000011.1, read on the forward strand.
CGGCAGTGTGCGCAAAGTCTGCGCGGCGCTGCGCCAAAGCAGGTGATTGCCCAGCTGCACATAATCCGGCCTGCGCCAGAGCCGCCCCGCTTCCAGCAGGCTGTATGCGATCCACAAATCAGCGTCACTGGCATTGTTGCTGTCGAGCACCTGCCACTTGCCGTCTGCCTTGAGGCCCCACTGCCAGGCGGGCAGACGAGCGTCGAGATCACCACCTGCGAGATTGCCGTGCGTCCAGTTCAGCAAACGCTCGAAGCTTTCCCGGTCGTTGGCCACAAGAGCGAAAAACAGTCCGTAGCTCTGCCCTTCCGACGTGGTGATCTGTTGCGCAGAGGAGCGGTCGATGACCCGGCCATCGGCGCTGATCATGTGTTGCTTGTAACTCTCCCAGGCGGGCCATGTGCACGCGGGCGCACCTTCGGCCTCCTGAGTCAGGAATGACAACGCAACAGTGGCCAACAAAAACCCGACGCCGTTCACTGACTTATTCCTCATAAGCCAGACGGCGACGAGCCGCCCACTGCAGCATGCGCCAGATCAGGAAAGCACTGAGCAAAACGCCGCCAACGGCCATGAAGGCCAACAGCACGGGATGCTCGGAAAGCTTGAACCAGAGCATCAGCCACCACGGCAGCTCGCCGACGAAATAACGATCGCCAACCACCTGGCTGTTGACGCCACTGCTGCGGATAAAGGCGACAGAACCAGCCACGGCGTCCATCTTGCCGCTGTCATTAAGCGTCTCGCGCAGCAGGCTGAAATCAGCATCAGTGGTGGCCAGCAACGCGACGATGCTGCGCTGGTCATGGTAAGGCGACTGCAAGCCGACGATTGCAGCAATCGGTCCCTCAGCCGACACGTCGACACGACTGGCAACCGGGTTGCTCTCACCCTTTATGGCTGACGCATAACCTGGCCCTTGCTGGTTAGCCTTGAGCAACCAGTTACGCGAGCGCTCAAGCAGTAGATTCATGTCGCGGTTGTCGCGCATATCGGGTGCGAACGAGCCGAGCACCAGCAGGTCCGCGTCGTATTTAGACGCCTCCTCCCAGTTATCGCTGAGCTTGAGGTTCATGGCGGGCAACCCCGAACGTGCCGAAATCCCCGCGACCGCTTCCAGATAGGTACTCAGTTGTACAGCACTCGGCCGGGACGGCAGCAGCACCATGGTTTCGGACAGATCCGCCATGCGGCTGTACGGGAAACCACTGCGCGCGAAAGCCGCCAGATCAGGCATCGCCATGTAATGGTGGTAACCCGACAGGTCGATGGTCGACTGGTCATCGATGACGGCCTGGGTGTCCACCGGCAACGATGTCTGGCAGCGGTCACGCTGGGAGCCGCTATTGGTCGTCGCGAAACTGAAATTAAACTTCAGGGTATTGCGGTCACCGATCTTCAGGGCCGGTACCGAGAGGTTTTCATTGACGTTCGCTGACTCGCTGGACATCACCGCAAGGCGCAACTCTTCAAGCCGGTCATTACTGTTGACCTGCAACGGCAGGCTGGTGATGAACTGGTTGTTGAGGCTGATGTTGAGACGCGAACCATCGTTATACGCGGGCGGCGTGTAGCGGTATTTGGTTTGCAGCGGGATGCCCTGATTGCGCCAGACGAACAGGTCAGGCGGCAGGTTGATGTCCAGGCTGATCGGCAAAGGCTGCAGGCCGCTGACACGCAACTGTTCGGGGTACTTGATCAACTCGGCGAAACGTACCGGGCGATCAGTGCGCATCCAGTTTGGCGCGTCATAGGGCACACGCGGTTTGATCTGTTGCAACTTGTCGATAACCACGCGCTCGCCACGAAACAGATCGCCGCCCAATGCCAGCGCCTGAGCGGCGGTGACCAGGTCTGCGTCGTCACGCCCCAGCACCAGCAAAACCTTGCTGAAGCGATCTCCAGGGTTATCGATTACCTGCACCACGGGCGCATCCACCGCCGGGAATTTCTGCAGGTCTGCCAGAAACGCCGGACGATGGGTGTTGGTGGCGAAGACAACGGATGATGTCACTTGATCAGCGCTGGCGGCAGGCAACTGATCTGACAATACCGGGAAAGACATGGGACGCCATGAAGACAGGCTGCCGAAATACGAGGCCAGAATCCCGGCGGCGCGCTGTTCGCCCAGTGTAGGCTCGGCAGCGAACACCATGTTCAACACCGGTTTTTCATACCCGCGGGCATCGAAGAAAGGCATCGGGAAGTAGGACAGATCGTTTTTGACGATCAACGCCTGCTCTCTCAGCGCGATCTGGCTGGTGCGTCCGATATTGACCCACAGCGCGCTGTTGGACGGTTCTTCACAGATATCGGTGTAGTGCCCTACAAACTCCAGCCGGACCCGATTGAAGTCGGTGATCAACCGGGGATCAAGCTGAACCGGGCGAACCACTTTCTTGCCCAGTTGGTCCTTTTCAATGGGGATCACGCTCATCAACACGTCATTGAGGTAAACCCTCAAGTGCGACAGCGTCGGCAGTAGCGCCGGTGACGGGGTGTATTCCAGTTGCAGCCTGGCATCGCTGGCGATGCGGTCGCGGCGCATGGTGAACTCGAACTGATCGGTAGTGTGCGTGCCCAGCAAAAGACTGTCCGCAGGGCGGCCCAGTTGCAAAAAGCTGCGCGTGACATCCCAGCCTGGCGTGGCGCCAGCCGTCGTGAGGTCCGGAGTGGAAACCACCGCAGCCCCGGCTTGGGCACAGGTCATGGCCACCCACAGCAGACTCGCCAGGGTTAGATTAAAAGAGCGAATCATGGGGCACTTACCGATCGGGAGGATGAGGAATAAGGTTCGGATCTGGCAAAACGCGGCACATAGCTGAGCAGCCACGCACACGCACTTACAAAGGGCCGCGCAATCGTACGGAGCCAGGCAGGCAGGTACTGATAAAGGCGGTAATAGCCGCGAGCCCCCAGGCTCAGCACATCAATGAAACTGTGCAGCGGGCGATCCGGGGCGAAGTCTTCGCTCCAGTTCAACCAGGCATCAGCGCGGGCAAAGGTGCATTGCACATAATCGATTTTCTGTTGCGCAGACAGTTCGTTAAGCGAGATACCGATGAAGTTCTTGTGGCTGCGACTGACAATTCCGGAGAACAGAAACTCGCGCTCGCCACGCTGCATCAGCAAGCTGACACGCTCGCCCATTGGCAGACTCAGTTGCGCGTCCAGTTCGATGCCTGCGCCGCCGTCGGAGTAGTCCACCAGCATGCCAGGGTAAAACCGTCCGTTCGGCAAACGCACGGCGGCAGGCAGTTGGGCCTGGACGCGATGGGTTTCACGCACCTGACGCACCTCGGCAGCAATCGCCACTGCTGCGCCGACAATCAGCAGGTTGTAGAGCACCCACAAACTGCTGACCAGAATCGTGCCGATCTCATTCGACGGGCCGGTAAACAAGCGCCATACCGCAAAGCCCAGGCCAAGGATATTGAGCGCCGCCAGCACCAGATAAGGCCTCGCGATCCCCCAGTCGAACTGGTTCTCGCTGATCAACCCACCTTTGGCGGTGACGTTGAACGTGCCTTTCTTCGGGTTGAACAACGCCACAGTCGTAGGCCGGGCGATGTACCAGGCGAGCACGGTTTCATAAACTTCGCCCCAGAAGGTCAGGCGATGTTCGCCCTGCATTCTGGAGTTGGTCAGGCTGGCGTGAACCATATGCGGGATCACATACAGAACGATCATCAGAGCGGGGGCATAGATGATGTAGGCGTGCAGCAGGAGGAACGCCAAGGGCGCGGTGAGAAATATCAGCCGCGGCAGTCCCGCCAGAAAGTGCAGCATGGCGTTGGCGTAACAGATCCGCTGAAAGATCGTCAGGCCCTTGCCCAGCAACGGATTGTCCGTGCGGAAGATCTGCGCCATGCCCCGCGCCCAGCGAATCCGCTGACCGATATGCGCTGACAGACTTTCTGTTGCCAGCCCCGCTGCCTGAGGAATTCGCACATAGGCCGAGTTCCAGCCCTGGCGATGCAGCCGCAACGCGGTATGCGCGTCCTCGGTAACGGTTTCCACGGCAAAACCGCCGATGTCATCAAGGGCAGAACGACGCAGCACGGCGCATGAGCCGCAAAAGAATGCGGCGTTCCACATGTCGTTGCCGTCCTGCACAAGGCCGTAAAACAGCTCGCCTTCATTGGGACGCTGCCGGAAAGTGTCGAGGTTGCGCTCGAAAGGGTCAGGCGAAAGAAAGTGATGCGGCGTCTGTACCAACGCCAGCTTCGGGTCGCGCAGGAACCAGCCCACGGTCAGTTGCAGGAAGGAGCGAACCGGCACGTGATCGCAATCGAATATCGCCACCAGCTCGCCATCAAGCTGCTGCAACGCATGATTGAGGTTGCCAGCCTTGGCGTGTTTGTTGTCGGAACGGGTGATGTAGTTCACGCCCGCCTGCTCGGCAAACAGCCGAAACGCATCACGCTTGCCGTCATCGAGAATCGATATACGCAGCTTGTCATGCGGCCAGTCGATACCCAGTGCGGCGTATACCGTGCCCCGCACGATGGACAGATCTTCGTTGTAGGTCGGGATCAGCAGATCCACGGTCGGCCATAAACGCGTGTCTCGCGGCAGCTGCGCGGGTGGCCGCCGCAAAGGCCAGCAGGTCTGGACGTACCCAAGCAACAGCACCAGCCAGGAATAGGTTTCGGCGATGAGCAGCATGACGCCGCAGGCAAGATCCAGTGGGCTGTCCCAGTTCAGGGTTGCGGTGTAACGCCACCAGAGATAACGGCACGAAACAATGACCGACAGCATGATCAGCAGCAGTGTCGGAAAACGCCCTGGCACACGACGGATCAGCATCGCCACCGCCCACAGCAGAATCACGAACAACAGTTGCGAGAAATAGCTGAAGGGTTCGGTGATGCACACTGCCACCAGCAGCAAGGCCACGGCCGCGCAGAGATAGCCCAAGCAACGCTGCTGGCGAGCGCTCAGGGTTTGCCACCACCTGGCACTGCCATTCACCGACTGGCTCTGAGTCACTTGCACTGGCAAGCCATCCAGCAAAATCCCGAGACGCTTCCAGACGCGCTGATTAATCTGTCTGGTCGTGTGCAGCCACTGCGGTATTCCCCGGCGGCGATAGCTTGGCCAAGGCCGGAACACCAGCAACCAGAGGCTTTGCAGGGCGATACGTAACGGATCCCCGGCACTCGGCTGTTTGCCCGCCAGATGCGGATACCAGCGTTGACGTTGCTCCAGAAGACGTTGCCAGACCGGAGATTCCAGTCGCAAAAACAGCCAGCTCAAGCTGATCAAAGACGCCAGCAAGAATGCCGTCGGTGGATAACAATCGTACTGGCGACGCAGCTGCACGTAAGGGAAGTAACGCGCAATCATGCCAGTTCACCACGGCGCGTCAGGCACCAGGTCGCCAGGCTTAACGCGTCCTGGGCAGCCAGACTGTCAGGTGCGTATTGGCCGACCGGTTGCTTGAACGCCAACGACTCGCTCAGCGCCTCATCGGCATGCACCGTGAGTGGCAATAGACGCGACGCGTGATTCTTGCGCCAGATCAGCAGCAAGTCGCGCTGTAACTGGCTACCCGGATCAAAGCGATTGACCAGCACCGGTATCGGGTGAGCCGACGGCTGGAGCAACAGCACATGGCAGGCCGCATCCGCCTGCACGACCTGGATCGGGAACTGACACGGGCCGATCATCGCGTGGCCTGTCAGGCGTTGCGGCAGGTCGAACAGAATCCAGTCGTAGTGGGCCGCCAGATTCGCCTGACGTCGACTCCAGAGGAACGAATCATCGACCAGTTGCCTTTCGATGAGCATGCTCTCTTCATGAGTCAACTGCCCATAGGGCAAGAGCTGCAATGTCGGTGACAAACTCCAGGCCTGACCATACCAGTCCTCACCCTCCAGCATGGCCCGGGCCCACCCGCCACTTTCCGCGACGGGCAGATTGAAATGCAGGCGCAGCATGTTTTCCGGGCACATATCGATCATCAATACCCGCTCGCCCAGGCTTTCAAGGGCATACCCCACTGCCGCCAGCAACGAGCTGGTGCCGACGCCGCCGCGAATGCCGCGCAAGCTCAGGGTTGTCACGATTGCGCCCCGAACCTGTTTTTGCGGATCGGTTGATGAGCAGGCAAATCTTGCGTCGGCTCGCCAGAAGTCGTCAGATCAACCAGCAACGGCCAACGCTGCAGGGCACGGCTCAGTTCCATCTGCGCAGAGATATCGATGTACTCAAGACTCGGCAGACTCAGTTCGACTTTGAGCCGGGCAATGTCATCGGCTCGCTCATTGCGCGAAACCGCCTGCTTTTTCACTTGAACCTTTGCGGGTAAGGCAGCCATGCGCCCTTCTCCTTGATCCGAACGTAAGGCTTGCCGGCGTAGTCGAGCACTACGGTTCCGGAGTTTTCCGAGACCATCGGGGTCTCTGGCAGATTGGCTAACAGGACTTTCCAGTCAGGTATCAGCCCGTCCCCTTGAGGCGGTGCGGCATACAACCGCGAGATGATTTCCGAGACCGCCAGGTAGCTGCTCGGGCCGGAGATGTGCAACGGTTCCGGGCGCGGATTTTTGCCCATGCCGATCAGCTTGATGCCGACCGGCACATGGGTAATTGACGGGCTGGGGATTTCACGCATGCCGTCGATCTGCATCCGGTCGCCGTGCAAAGCCGCGCCGTGCTCAGGGACGATCACCACCGCGACTCTTCGGCCACTCTTTTCCAGTTCCTTGAGGAACGCGGCAAGGTCGTCGATCAGGGTTTGCGCACGGGGTTTGTACTCGGCACTTTTCGTCCCGCCATCAGCGGTTAGCGCACGGTTGCCGTCATGCAAGGTCGTGGTGTTGTAGAACAGCGCCACTCGGGAGTCAGCCTGACCCTCACGGTGCTTCCACCATTTATCCAGCACGTCCCGGTCACGCCATACCGGCGAGCCGTCAAAGCCCACTAACGTGCGCGGAAGATCCGAAGTGCTGACCGCCGGGCCAGGCATTGATCCCTGGGCACGAACCTCGTCCATAAAACCTTCGAACTGCCCGGTGTGATTGAGCATGACTTCACTGTCGAAGCCCAGCTTGCGCAGATCATCCATCAACAGGCATTGCTCGGGGGCCACGCCGTACAGCTTGTTGTGGGGTTGCTGACCGCAACTGGCACGCAACAGTCGGATGGCAGCGGGACCGCTGTAGGAAGTGGCCGAGTTGAAGTTGTCGAATACCACGTCCATCTGCTGCAGCAACTTGTTGTCCCGCATGCCCACGGCGTCCAGATCATCCCAGGCCATTGAGCAGATGTTGATCAACAGCAGATCGAACGGCTGGGCGGCCGATGCCGAAGGGACAAACGCCACCTGCCGCCCTGCCTCGGTGCTGTAGAACTTCTGCAGATAGGTATCGAGCGTCGGGCTGTCCGGTTCCACCGCGCTGATGGTGGCTGCTGGTCCGGCCACTTGATTGACCGGCTGCGGAGCGGGCGCATGCATCGCCAACAAGCCTGAACCACCCAGCCAGGCAAAACCGGCCAGGGTCAGGGTGGTCAGACGCAGCCACTGACGGACGAAGAAATACCCCACCATCAGCAGCAATAATGCGCCGCACAGGTTCCAGTCGATAAAGCGACCCGCCAGCTCAAGCAGGTAGTCACCGGTGAAGTTCAAGACGCCAGGTTGATCCAGCAGACGACTGAATGGCGGTAGCCAGGTGTCCTGATACAACAACGCTACGCCTACCGGTATCGCAATCACCGTGCGCAACAACCTCAGATAGCGATTGCTCAGCGGCACCAGCAATACGGCGGCGAAAACCAGGTTCGGCAGGATTTGCAGATTCAGATAGCCAGCCCAGAGCAGCGCAAGCTTGATAATGAAATACAGGTTCCACAGCCCCAGACCCTGCCAGGTCCAGACAGTATTCATACGCGCAGGGGCAGCGCCGACGCTCTCAGGATGGATCATGAGCGTCACTCACCGTTGGCGCAGTGGATACGCGTCGGCGCACACCATGGGGTTTCAGATAACGCGGCGGCAAGTAACGCTGGAACCACAGTTTGAGGCTCAAGTGAAAACGGCCCAATACCAACATCAAGGCCACAGTCATCAGACACGTCGCCGCGATCACCTGCAACAGCTCGGCATAATTCATGAGCAGTGCTCCGACAACGTCAAAGTGATCCGCTGCGGTGCATAGCCCACCTGGATAATGGCCTGAGTCAGATCTGCAGTGACCTGCTCCGTGGCAAGGCGGGAAGTTTCGAGAAGCTGCGAGGCGTCGAGGAAGTCCTGACGCGGCAGCATGTCTACCGCAGAAAGCGACTTGCACTCAGTAAACAGGTCTCGCCAGGGCAAACGGCAAATATTGCCCAGCGCCGGTTCCAGGCCATCGCCACGACAGGCGAACAGGAACAGGTAAAACACGCCGTTGACCACACAGGCCACGTCGCCAAAACGCCGAAGGCTGATCTGGTTCAGGTACTGATCAATGTTCAGATCACCCCGTGGCCGAAGGCTCAGCAGTTGGTGAACCAGTTCGCCCGAGGCACCGCTATAGACTTGATCCAGCAACGCGATGAATTCTTGCGGCGGCAAAAGGCCGCGCTGAGCAGGCGGGCGCAGTCGTTCGAACAGCGACTGGAAGTCGGGCGTCTGACGATAATGCCAGGTCTGGCCCTGTGCGCTGTCGACCATGCTGAGGAAGTTCGCCAGTTGAGTATTGGCCGGCACAATCAGGTTGGCACCGCACGCCAGCAACAGGCGCTCATCCCGGTAGCGCAGGCAAGGCTCCATCTCGCGCACAATGATTTTGAGGGCCACGCCGCAGTGGTCACGCAAATGGTGCAACTGCCGGGCAAGCGGCTCCACTTCGCTGTTGCTCTCCAGCGCCACGATGACGCTGGCGGCCCGAGCCTGTGCCGCCTGGTCCAGCAAGTCACTGCGTGTTTCAAACAGACGCCACTGCTCCGACAACGGTGCAGTGCCCTCAAGTACCGCGCGTTGCGTGAGGTAAATACGTTGGTCGTCAGTGCGCACCTGCACAGGGCTGGACAATGGCGACTTGCTAAGGGCAAACGCACCGCCTGTCACGTTCAGATCGAAAGCCTGCGCGGCGCAGACTCCCAGACCGCTGTGCCAGAAGTTGAGCTGATAACGCACGCCTCCGTCCTGGCGATATAACTGCGCCAGACCGGAAATCTGCTCGTTGAGATCAAGCAGTTTTTCATGCAACTGCGGAGCCTGATCGCTGCACAGCACCAGCAGTGTGCAATTACGTTTGACCAGCCACTGGCGAGTACTTTCGCACCAGCGTTGCAACTCCAGCCCGGTGAAGTTCTCCAGGCTGTCAGCCGACAACATCAGGACCAGATAGCTATCACGTGCCAGATTGATTCGGTGCAGATCAGCAGTCAGCGACCTGAGAAATGTGCGTGCACGGGCAGCTCCGGGAACGGCAAACAGGCGCACCGCCGAGGGGCCACAATCTGCGCCCATGGATTCGACGACTGTTTGAGGATCAATATCGGTGCTCACCAGGGTTGCAAGATGCTGCTCGGTCAGCGCGGACAAGAACTGTCGGGCCAGAATGTCAGCATCCGATGCCAGATCCAGAGCGATCCAATACAGACCTCCCTGGCGCAGCAACATGTTCTCATCCTGCATACGCCGGATGGCTAATGTGACATGACCCAAACGCGCTACCCCATCAATTCGAATGCATAGGCAACCCTCAGACCGAAATGGCTGAACGTTGGCAGAACTACCAGAACTTTGAACAACAAAAAAACGAGGCAAGCGCTCGTCAAGGCGGCGCGTTTGATACGCGTCGAGCCTCAATATTCAGAGCGTGTAAATGAGTGCGATCATCCCCACCGCGCGATCTGATTCCTTCAACAAACCAGCCATGGCAGTGAACATTCATTCCGTGTGGCGCGAATAATGTGCCATCAAAGTGACACTGTCAATAATTTGAAAAGGTTGTTACAGCCACCGGACGAACGGTAGTGATATGCCGTTTTTTTGGCGATACAAAACCGTTGCAAACTGTTACTTAGCCTGAGAACCGCTCAGACCGCTCCCATCAAACAACACGTAACTATCTGAATTACGCAAATCCTGTGGGACCGAATTCATTCGGGAAGGGGCCAGCACATCCGCTACATCATCTTCGTCTGGAATGCTGTCTTCCCGGAGGAATCCGGTCCCACCAGCCCTCTGTTTACCGGGGCCGCTCTTAAGGGTGACCGCAGGCAAATAAAAAAGGGCGCCTGAGCGCCCTTGAGTTTGTCTGCATTTACTCCTGAGGCAGCGCCACACCTTTCGGCCAGAGCAACCAGATATTGCCCTTCTGTTTCATGTCGCCCGCCAGGTGACCCGCTTCATCGCCCGTGCCCCAGAACAAATCGGCACGAACCTCACCGGCAATCGCGCCCCCGGTGTCCTGTGCGGCAACCGGACGTACCAGAGCCGTGCCATCAGGCCGGGTAGTCGATAGCCAAAGCAGGCTGCCCAATGGGATGACTTTGCGGTCGATCGCCACGCTGTAGCCCGATGTCAGCGGCACATTCAACGAGCCCCGTGGCCCTTCGTTGCTATCAGGATTGCGGGTGAAGAACACATAACTGGGGTTGCTCGCCAACAGCTCGGGGATTCGCGTGGGATTGGCTTTGGCCCATGCAGCGATGCTGCCCATGGTGATGTCTTCCTTCGGTATCGCGCCTTGCTCTACCAACCAGCGACCGATGGCCCGGTAAGGTCTGCCGTTCTGATCGGCGTAAGCGATACGCAGCTGTTTGCCATCCTCAAGGCGAACCCGGCCAGAGCCCTGAATCTGCAGAAACTGCAGGTCCATCGGATCGGTCAACCAGGCAATCACGGGAGCGTTCAGGCCCTGCGCACCAATTGTTGCGGCGTCATCGTAAGGCTTGAGCACGCGCCCTTCGAGACGTCCGCGCAGGCGTTTGCCTTTGAGCTCGGGGTAGATGCTTTCCAGATTGACGATGATCAGATCATCGGGCACGCCGTAGATCGGCACCGAGGCTTTGGCGGTTTTGGTCAGGCTGCCGGGGTAGACCGGCTCGTAATAGCCGGTGATCAAACCGTCCGCGCTGCCGGTGGCCGAGCGCAAGCTGTAGACCTGAAGGTTGGTCTGCAGGAAGCTGCGGATCTGTGCAGCGTCGGCATCCGCCGGCACTGTAGCGGCAGCGGCACAGGTCGCGCCCCAGACCGCATCGGCCTTGAGTCGCACACAGGCGCTGCGCCAAGAAGCGAAACCGGCTTGCAAGTCTGCATCGGACACCGCAGGCAGGGCATCCCAGCTCGCCTGGGTGTAAGTGGTATGCGGCGGTGGCGGTGGTTCGGGTGGCGGGGCGGGCTGTTTGTCTCCGCCATCGCAACCGACGAGCAGAACGGCCAACGGCACGGCCCAGACCAGGCCTTTTCGCCATTGCTTGAAAGATAGGTTCATGAGCACTGCGGCTCCCCTGGAGCGGTGTGGGCCGCAAGGGTACTCAATGCGTGAGCCGGGGGAAACCCGGATAGCAGAGACGCAACAACATCGCGCAGTAAATGACGAACCTTTAGGAGTTGCTCCAGTGTCCATCCCACCGCGCTGTCTCGCGCTAAAAGGTAGACCTGTAGGAGCGCACGAGCACCGCGAGGCCGCGATAGCGGTGTATCAGACAAACCGCTAATCGCAGCCTTCGGCAGCTCCTACCAGGAAGTATTGCAGCGAGGTTTCACTTCAACTGATTGGCAAACCGGCTCACCGCGCCCACCACCTGTCGAGCGCCCTCCTGGATTTCGACGATCACTGAGCCTGCATCGTTTGCCAGCCCCAACCCCTGCTCGGCCTGACCCCGGCTGTTGGCCATTCCGCGAACGGCGGCATCCACCAGGTTCTGGTTTTGTTGCACCACGCTGACGATTTCTTCGGTGGCGGTGCTGGTGCGCCCGGCCAGTTGCCGGACCTCATCGGCTACCACCGCAAAGCCCCGGCCCTGTTCACCGGCCCGGGCAGCTTCAATCGCTGCGTTAAGCGCCAGCAGGTTGGTTTGCTGCGCGATGCCGCCGATGGTCTGAACGATGGAGCTGATCAGCAGCGACTGCTTGCCCAGTGCTTCGATACCTTCTGACGCCGACTGCATTTCATCCGATATCTTGCGCATGGTGTCCACAGTGTCCTGAACCACCGTCGCGCCGCGCTGGGCGCTCAAGTCCGTACGCTGGGAAATCTCGAAAGCAATGCCGGCCGCTTCACTGACTTCCACCTCGCGCTCGACCTGATCCGTTACCACAGTGGCAAACTTCACAACCTTATAAAGTTTGCCCTGAGCGTCATGCACCGGGTTGTACGTTGCTTCCAGCCATACCACACGACCACTGGCGTCAACCCGCTTGAACCGGCTGGCAACAAACTCGCCACGATTCAAGGTCGCCCAGAACTCTTTGTACTTGGATGAAGAGGTTTCTTCAGGCTCGCAAAACATACTGTGATGCTTGCCCTTGATCTGCGAAAGGCTGTAACCCATGCCGCGCAAGAACTGATCGTTGGCTGTGATGACATGCCCACTGAGATCGAACTCGATAACCGCAGTCGAGCGCAGCAGCGCCTGTATGAAACCGGCGTTTTCCGTGGCCAGCTCGATCGTTTCGGTGATGTCGCTACCGAAGCAACGGACCTCGGACAACTTGCCATCCGCGCCCATGATCGGATACCAGATCGCCCGCACCCAGGCCAGACCGCCGTCCGCCTTGATGAAACGGTAGTTGTCGATGACGGATACGCCATTGTCGACCGCCGCAATGAGGTTGCGGTAGCACTCCAGTTGTCTGACATAGGCCGGAACGAGATCATCCAGCGGTCGGCCCAGAACGCGTTCGGAACCATAGCCCAGTATTTTCAGAAAATTGTCGTTGATTCGGGTAATGCGATAGTTGGAATCAAGGGTGATGGAAAGCATCTGCGCATTCATGCCGACTTCCATCTGCCTGTAGATTGCCAACTCGGCTTGTTGCGCCTGTAATTCCTTTTTCAAGCGAGTGTTGAACATTTCGCCACCGGTCGATGTGTTGAGTATTTTCGGTTATCGGCAAAGGGTGAAAAGGGCTTATGACCCTTGGTCAGATTTCACGCAACGCGCTACACGCCGCCAAATGCGTGAGGTCGAGCCCGTTTCCACTCACTACTTACCCGCACATGAGTAAATAAAGCAGACTTTCCAATCGTGCGCGTGTTTTTTGCAAGATGTTGCGAGCCGGCTTTACTTGGCCGATGTGTCGTCTAGCATGTGAAGGGTCTCGCGCAGCATCTCCCCCGCAGTATCAAGGATGGTCAGCCATAGCGTTGTGGTCATGAAGATCCCGACAGGCGACCGCTCTATCCTCATGAACGGAGTTGAAAGCCACCGTATGAAAGCAATCGTCACCGGCATCACAGGACAGGATGGCGCTTACCTGAGCGAGTTATTGCTCGAAAAGGGCTACACGGTTTATGGCACCTACCGACGCACCAGTTCGGTGAACTTCTGGCGCATAAACGAGCTGGGTATACAGAATCATCCCAACCTGCACTTGATCGAATATGACCTGACGGATCTGTCAGCCAGCATTCGGTTGCTGCAGAAAACCGAAGCCACGGAAATCTATAACCTGGCAGCGCAAAGCTTCGTGGGGGTGTCCTTCGACCAACCGCTGACCACCGCCGAAATTACCGGCGTGGGCGTGGTCAATCTGCTCGAAGCCATACGCATCGTTAACCCGAAAATCCGCTTTTATCAGGCATCCACGTCGGAGATGTTCGGCAAGGTGCAAGCCATCCCGCAAATTGAAAGCACGCCGTTTTACCCGCGCAGCCCTTATGGCGTTGCCAAACTTTACGCGCACTGGATGACCATCAATTACCGGGAGTCGTACGGGATCTTTGGAACCAGCGGCATCTTGTTCAACCACGAGTCGCCCCTGCGCGGGCTGGAATTCGTGACCCGCAAGATCACCGACTCAGTGGCCAAGATCAAATTGGGTCAGCTGGACGCGTTTTCTCTGGGCAACATGGACGCCAAGCGTGACTGGGGGTATTCCAAGGAGTACGTCGAGGGCATGTGGCGAATGCTTCAGGCTGACGAGCCGGACACCTTTATCCTCGCCACCAACCGCGTGGAAACCGTGCGCGACTTCGTCACCATGACGTTCAAAGCCGTCGGCATGGACATCGAATGGAAAGGCACAGGTGAAGAGGAGCACGCGCTGGATGCTGCCTCGGGCAAAGTGCTGGTGACGGTCAACCCGAAATTTTACCGACCGAACGAGGTCGAACTGCTCGTCGGGGACCCGGCCAAGGCAAAGAAAATCCTTGGCTGGGAATCCAGAACCACGCTAGAGGAGTTGTGCCGCATGATGGTTGAAGCAGATTTGCTGCGTAATGAAAGAGGCATTAGCTTCTGATGACTATTGCTGGCAAGCGCGCGTTGATTACCGGCATCCACGGTTTTACCGGCCGCTACATGGCCGCGGAACTCCAGGCCCAGGGCTGCGAAGTCATCGGCATTGGTCGTCAACCTTCTGCAGAGGCGGGCTATTACCAGGTCGATCTGGCGGACACTGCAGCGCTGCAAAAGTTGTTGGCCGAAATCCAGCCCGACATTGTGGTGCATCTTGCCGCAGTGGCCTTTGTCGGGCATGGCGTGGCGGATGCGTTTTATCAGGTCAACCTGATCGGCACTCGCAACCTGCTGGAGGCCATCGATGCCTGCGGCAAAACCCCGGAATGTGTGCTGATCGCCAGCAGCGCGAACGTCTACGGAAATGCCTCCGAAGGTTCGCTGGATGAAACAACGCCAGCCTCCCCTGCCAATGATTACGCGGTCAGCAAATTAGCCATGGAACACATGGCTAATCTCTGGCAGGCCCGCTTACCTCTCATCATTGCCCGCCCGTTCAATTACACCGGCGTGGGGCAGGACGAAAACTTTCTGCTGCCCAAAATCGTCGCGCACTTTTTGCGCAAGGCGGACAGGATCGAGCTGGGTAACCTTGATGTATGGCGCGACTTCAGCGACGTCCGTGCGGTTGTCAGTGCGTATCGGGGGTTGCTGGAGGTTCAGCCTGTCGGGCAGACCATCAATGTCAGCTCAGGCGTCACTCACTCGCTGCGCGAAGTGATCGACATGTGCAGCGAAATCACCGGCCATGAAATCATCACCGAAGTGAATCCGGCGTTCGTCCGGGAGAACGAAGTGAAGACGTTGTGCGGGGATAACTCACGCCTGCGCGGGCTGGTGCCAGAGTGGCAGACACCGCCGTTGAAAGAGACGTTGCGGTGGATGTTGAAGCGGTAAACCGTTAGTAACAGTTCGGATTGGAATACAAATCTGTAGATACCGTCTTGACCCTCATCGAGCAAGCGCGATGTCAGGGTCATAGGGTTTCCCCGACTTGAGCACTCCGTACACCAGATGCAACAGCTTGCGCATGGCCGCACATATGATTTCCTTCGGGGCCTTCCCGTTCGCCTTCATGCGTGTTTTGAGGGCCATAAGGACCG